>JAUNFH010000060.1 GCA_030525185.1 Clostridia bacterium | reverse complement strand
CGAGACAAGGCGAAAAGCTGAGTAATGCTGACGCATTGCGAATCTTTTTAACGCAGTATCGACGGAAATTTGCCTTAAAAAACCGCATTGAGTTCAAATCTCTTCAGCCTAGGCTCTTTTTTGAGCGCGATTGCGCCGTTCGGACAGTTTTGAATACAGGCAAGGCAAAACTCGCATTTTTTGCTTGTTCGGCGAGCTGTTTTGTCCGTCACGGTGAAATTGCCGATCGGACAAACTTTTTCGCAAATTCCGCAGCCGGTGCATTTTTCGGTGACTTTGAGTGCGCTTCCGTTGTTGAGCGACGGGAGAAGTCTGTTCATCACGGCAACCTGCTTGTGAAGCTTTCTTCCGGCTTCCGTTGCGGGAGAGATTCCCCTCTTTTTGTTTTCAAGGTCAAGAAGTATTTCGGAAAGCCGTTCTTCAATCTTTTTGTCAATTTTCTTCTCTTCGTTCATATCAAAAGCGGGAAGATAGTTATCAACCATCTTTATCGTTGTGATAAAATCGAAGGAAAGACCGAATTCTTTGCACTGACGGTAGGTAAATTCGGCACTGTCGCTGTCGTCTTTTCCGTAGGTCAGAATCATATAAAGATAATCGGCTTTGAACTTTGAGTTTTTTAAAAAATTCAAAACAATTTTCGGAATCTCTCCGCAGTAGACGGGACTGACAATTCCTATATACTCGTCTTCAAAAACCGAACCGCTTTGAGTTTGCGGAATACTTATCGGGTTATCATCAAGTTTTTTCGCAACAAAAAGGCTGTTGCCCGTTGCGGTGAAGTAAAACACCATTTCTTCTCATCTCCTTTGCTTTGTGTCTACAGTATAGCAGAACCGAAACCGCAAAAGAAGTCTCGATTGGTTAATCAGTATATACCTTTGAGTTATATCTCGCCCATATTTCAATAAAAAGCAGAGCCGCCCTCAGTAGCTGAAAGCGGCGTATCTGCATATGAAAGGTGAAAAAAAACAGATGGACAAATTTAATCAGGCGATTTTTAAGAATGAGATAATTCTTCCGACAAAGACCGACGCAAAGCGTACCTGTTATCGGCGCGGCTTTGCAACTTTTATAAGTTTTGAAACTGAATATCCGAGCAGGACAAACAGTCCCATAACCGCAAGATAATCAAATAAAAAGAATATTAACGGTTCTGTATAATCGAAAAAAACAAAGTGACTTTTTAAAAACAAATATAGTCCGATATCGCGGCGAACGAATGCAATTACGCCGTATAAAGAGAAGAGATATCCGATGATTTTTAGAATCAGCGACACTTTTTTCCCGGGCTTTATCTGCTTTCGCGCAGCGGCAAGCATCATGTTCCAATGAAGTCCGAGATGAAAGCTCATGAGAACAAATCCCCAATAGGCGCAAAGCATATGAATCTTTTCAAAAATTTCCTGCCCGCCGTGCTTCGGCAAGGACGAAAAGACATACCTTGACAAAGCGATTCCGCTGACTGCAAGACCGATCATGCAAAGAAAAATAAGAACAACAAGCGCCGACTTCATAATGCCAGACGTAGAATGATTTCTTTTGACTGCCGTGCCGAACCATTTTCTGTTCAAAATATGATGAAGAACAAACAGCACGAACATTCCGATTCCGAGCCATTCGTGTGCTTTTTCTCCGACAAGACCGTATGCCATGAGAAGAAGCAGTGACACTGTCATTCCGGCATCAACGGCAAGTTTTGCTTTCATTGAAGTTTTCATCGGTATATCCTTTCGGTCTGTTAAAAAATTGTTTCAAGCCACGCCGCGTAGTCTTTGACCCAGCCACCGTCGGAACCGAAACCGTGCGGCCAGCCGTTTAAAACAATCCGCTTTGTTTGAATACCCATGTTTTTAATCACGTCATACTGCTGTTCAAACTGACGATAAAACGGGTCTTCCGTTCCGTAAACATAAAACGTAGGCGGAAGATTCCCTTCGGCAAGCCATGATGAATCCATATTGCCAACGCTCAGACGTCCGTAAAACGAATATATCATGCCTGCTGCGGAGGCGTGCGCCGGAATTTCATCGAGTGAATCCGGAACATAACTGCTGTCAAGTGCGGTTCCGTTGACGTTTTCGTCATAGTGCATCAAAAATTCTCCTGCTTGAATTCCTCCGGCAGAAAAGCCCATTACCGCAATGTCTTCAGGGTCTATACCGTAAACATCGGCGTTTTTCCTGATGAACCGAACCGCTCTTGCAACGTCGAGCGCGCCTTCTTCCTGAGTATAAGGCGAAAGCCTGTAGTCGACTATAAAAGTTCTGAATCCAAGCTCGCGCAGTGCCGCCGCAGTAGGGAGCGAATCGGTATAATTCCCTCTGAATTGGTAAGCACCGCCGGCCATAAGAACAACCGCGCCTTTCGGTTTGATACCGTCGCGAACGGGAATTGCGGTCACATAGGGTCGGAAGTCCCAATCGTCAAAATAACCGGTCATGTCTTCGGTAAATTTTGTTTTTGCCGGAACATTGCCATCCTCCCACAGGTACAGAACCTGGATGTTCGCAGGGTCTGCCGCCGTATTCAGCACCGTATCATTTTCCGCCGGTTTCGGCATCTTTTGCAGCATGGCTGTGCGGGAATAATCGGAAATCTTGCCGTTGCCGTAATTATATTCCGACGGAAAATCATTCGGGGTCGAAACCGTGTCCGACGAAGAGCCGTTACGAAGATCGTTTTCTTCCGTTTGCGAAACCGAACTTTTTTCGCCGGTGCTTGAAATTGCGCTTTCAATTGCGTCAATGCCGTTTTCAAATTTGTTTTCGGTCGGCCCGGTTTTATCTCTGCCGCAGGCTGCAAAGGACGTACCGACCAAAATTGCGGTGCATACCGCTAAAAATCGTTTTATAATTTTCAAAAATATCGCCTCCTTAAGTTACATTTGCTTTTCCCAAAACGCAACGGCATCGTCAAACCAGCCTTCTGCCGCCGTTCCCGTTCCGAGACCGAAACCGTGACCGAGGCCGGGATAGCAGTGAAACTCCGTATCAATTCCGAGCTGTTTCATTTTTTCAAGTCTTGAGCGCATTACACGCCAATTTGCAATGCCGTCGCTGTCTCCGACGCAGGCAAAAGTCGGCGGATCGGCTTTGGAATATTCACTCAGACCCGTATACTGCATAACAACCGTTCCGGGACGAGGCAGGCTGCCGCCGCCGAAGTATTCCGGTCCGTAAGTTCCGAGCCATGCCGCCATTCTTGCCCCGGCCGAGCCTCCCCAAAGCGAATAGCAGTCTGTATTAACTTCAAGCTCTTTTGCGTGACTGAAAATGAAATTGAGTGCTCTTGAAAGATCTTCACAAGCTGTTTGTGCTCCCGGACGATAGATCAAAGCGAAAGCATTGTAACCTTTCTTTGAAAGCTCAAGCGCATGGGGAAAACTGTCGTGCATTGCGGCAACATAGGCGAAAGCTCCGCCGGCATTGCATACGGCAAATCTTTTTCCCGGAGTACCTTTGAAAAAGAACAGTCCGGTGTCTCTTTTCGACGTGTCGGCGGCTTTTTCGCTTTCCGAATAGATATCGTAAAAAACAGTTTGTCCCTCAGCCGCCCGTTCGCGAAGCGTGTTAACAATTTCTACGGTTTTGTTTGGGTCAATGTGACTGTAGTATGTGAAACGCAGATTTCCGAGCGTATCGCCGCCAAAGTAATACTCATCGGTCGGGAAAAGAAGTCTGCCGTAATTTTTGAAAACAGGATCGTTTTTTACATCTTCAATTTTGCTGTTTTTTGAATACATAACAGTTTGTTCCTTTGAAAGATTGGTTTCTGAATTCTTTTGCGTCGTTGTGTCTGCGCCGCAACCCGCAAGCAAAAACAAAACGAAAGGCAAACATAACGATATTAACCGCAAGAATTTTGTTTTCATTTTATCCGCCGCCTTTCTTGACGTGAGAAATGATCCAATTCAAATTATCGGGGTCATCAAAAACAACATTTGCTCCGCCGTGATAGTTATAGATGCCTTTGCTGTTGAAAAACGCATTGCTCGGCGTTTCCAAACGCAAAAGGTTTTCGATCTCTTCGTCGCTGTATCCGGCATTTTCATAAGCCTTACGCAGGTTTTCATATGCCGACCTTGCTTTTTCACTGCCGTAATATTCGTCGCCGTCGGCCATATAGATATAAACCGCAACGCCGTTTTCCGCAATCGGGGCATAATCTCCGTCCCATTGCGAAGCGCCGTGAAGATAGGCAGCATAAAGATCCGGCCGCATTGAGACGGCTCTTGACATTGTTTCTCCGCCGGCGGAATATCCTGCGGCATAGACGCGCTCGGTGTCCACACTGAAATTTTTGATGAAGTATTCGGTCAGTTCAATTGCCTGCTTTGCCGAAGTTTCGTTCCAATCGGTGAGCTGGGCAGAAACGACAATCATCTCCGTGTCAAGCTTTGTCCACGACAAAAAGCCACTCCAATTAAGATTACTGCCGGAAGATGAATCGCCGAACCACATCATATCGTAACCCGGCATAACTGTCATCATAGGATATTTACGGCTTTCGCTGTAACTTTCGGGAAGATAGTAACTGTAATGAATATCCCCTGTTTCTCCGTGAAGAATTTGTTCGGAAATCAGCCCGGTCTTAACAGAACTTGAAATATTTGACGACACTTCCGTTACTTGCGATGTTTCGACGTTTGAAAAGCTGCCTTCACCGCTATTGCAGGCAGCAAGGATGAGTAAAAGAATAATCGTTAAACAAATGGCAATCGTTTTTTTCATAAACTTCTTCACTTCCTTTTACGTTATAACTATAACAAAATCGAGACCCCAAAAGAAGTCTCGATTAGTTTATCAGTATATACCTTTAAGTTATAGCAGAGTTCCGTTTTCCTTGGCGGTTTGAGCCGCTTCCAAAAATCTTTGAACCGTTTTTGACGGCGTAGGCGAGTGCAAAAGACCATACGGAATGCTGAAATCCCATTCAACGGGAATTACTTTTAAAAGCGGATGAACACTGCTCCAATTTTCAACCGAAAGAAGAACATCGTTTGAGTTTTCGCAGCGGTTGAAAATATCCATATTGTAGGAGTCAAAATCAATTATATGTATATCGGGATGGTTCTTCCAAAGCTCGTCGCGCAGTGCATCGACATAATGACTCCAATCGCGCCGCATCAAAAGAAGATTTTCGCCGTAAAGGTCCTCGATTTTAAGTTTGTCTTTTTCTGCAAGGCGGTGATTTATCGAAACCTCACAGCAAAACTGCTTTCTTGAAAGCTCAAGTCCCGAGCATTTTCGGAGTTTCAGCATAGTTTCGTCAAATATACCGCAGACGATATCAATGTTTTTTCCGAGGTTGCCCAAAATCTCCCTTGCGTTTTCCGGCGTGTTTTCAAACGGAACAATCTGAAACTTTATGTCCGGGCAGTAGACCTGAATTTTCGGCCACAGGCGCATCAAAAGCTGAGCCGGAGTCATCGGAGACGTTCCGATTCGGATTACGTTTGTGTCGTCCTGCATGGCGTTTCTTGCGCGCGTTACGGAATCGCGGCAATATTGAATTATATATTTGGCGTCCTGATATAAAGAACGACCGGCTTTTGTCAGCGTCAGTCCGCGGTGAGAGCGTTCAAAAAACTTCACTTTGAGCGAATCTTCAAGAAGATTGATCTGTTTAATTACGGCGGTCGGTGTGATATAGCTTTCTTCGGCTGCTTTGTTGAAACTGCCTGCGTCGGCAACTTTGATGAATGTTTCAAGCTGAGGGTTATACATCGCATCGCGCTCCTTTTTGCTTTCTGCCTTGTTTATTGCGAACGTTCGTATTTAAGTACCGAACAGTAGTTTGGAAGTTTTTAAATACGCTGTGTTCGCTTATGCTCTGAAAAGCATATTTATATAATAACGCTAAAATGTAAAATAGTTTAAGTACATTATATACAAACAGTCATGGTTTTTCAAGAGTAAAGCCGCGGATTGTTTGATCGTTCAACGATTACTCGGCTGTTTAACGATTACAACGATGCCGGAAAACCAGAAAGCTGTAAAAGACATAAAACCCCGCTGCAGAGCAATTCTGCAGCGGGGTTCGTTTATGTACCGAAAAATCCGAAAGGCCTTATTTCAAGCGGCTTTCGGGCATAGAAAAAGTCCACCGTAATTCTATCAAAATTACGGTGGACTTATGGCGGAGAGTTAGGGATTCGAACCCTAGGTACATTACGTACACAGCATTTCGAGTGCTGCACCTTCGACCACTCGGACAACTCTCCATTATATTCGGGCAAATCAATCTGCCGTTTTGTTACCGATAAATTTTATCAAAAACAGCTTCTCTTGTCAAGAGATTTTGCCAACTTTATAAAAATATCTTTCTTTTTTTGTCCGTATTTTCAAAAAACTCAAACTTTGTTCCGCTCTTTAACGCTTTCTTTGAAACTTTCAATCGCACTTTTCAAAATCATGCATTCGGTTTCATCGGAAAAAAAGCTCATGTTCTCCCCTGTTTTAGGATAAGTGAAACCGATTTTGCAGGAAAAAAGGGCAATTTCTTTTTCGTCGTCCCTCGCCCCGTATCGTCTGTCTCCAAAAAGAGGACAATGCCTTGACGAAAACTGAACGCGAATTTGATGCGTTCGTCCGGTTTGAAGCTTAACTTTTATGAGTGAAAACGGCTCGCCTTTTTCGTTTCCCTTCAAAAGCGTTTCATAATCGCAAACAGCTTTTTTTACACCCTTGCGCTCACGCTTAACAACAAAAACCTTGTTCTTTTTTGAATCTTTGAAAAGAAGGTCCTCAAGCCGTCCGCCCTCACCTTCCGGTGTTCCGTGGACGAGAGCAAAATATTCTTTTAAAAGTTTCCGCTCCGCCGCCTGACGTGAAAGCGAAGCCGCCGCCGATTTTGTTTTTGCATAAACCATCACGCCGCCGACACCGCGGTCGAGGCGATGAATCGGAAAAATTTCTGTTCCCGTATGCTCTGAAAGGAGCGCAACAAGGCTGTCGCTCCCTTCTCCCTGCGAAAGGACGCCGACGGGTTTTATGCAGACAATTACGCTTTCGTCTTCAAAAAGAATTTTCATTTCTTTCCCGCTCCTTTTCGTTTCCGCTGCAATATCCAAAAAACGGGAAGGAGCTTTTCCTTCCCGTTTAATTGCAAACTTATTTTGCGTAATCAACGGCTCTCGTTTCACGGATCATGTTAATCTTAATCTGACCCGGATATTCAAGCTCGTCTTCAATCTTCTTGACAATCTCATGAGCAACAAGTGCCATCTGATCGTCACTGATTTTTTCAGGCTTAACAATAATTCTGACTTCGCGTCCGGCCTGAATTGCAAACGCTTTTTCAACACCCTTGAAGGATTCGGAAATTGCCTCAAGCTGTTCAAGACGCTTGATATAGTTTTGAAGGTTTTCTCTTCTTGCTCCGGGACGTGCGGCCGAAATTGCGTCCGCCGCCTGAACAAGACAGGCAATGATACTCTTCGGTTCAACGTCACCGTGGTGAGCCTGAATTGCGTTGACAACAATGTCGTTTTCTTTATACTTCTTTGCGTACTCAACACCGAGTTCAATATGAGAACCGTCCTGCTCGTGGTCAACCGCTTTACCGATATCGTGCAAAAGTCCGGCACGCTTTGCAAGCTTGATGTCTGCACCGAGTTCGGCGGCCATGAGACCGGCGATATAGGAAACCTCAAGCGAATGGTTGAGAACGTTCTGGCCGTAACTTGTGCGGTATTTGAGTCGGCCGAGAAGTTTTACAAGTTCGTTGTGGACTCCGTTGACTCCGGCGTCAACAACGGCTCTTTCACCTGCCTGGCGGATTGTCATTTCAACCTCGCGCTTTGATTTTTCATAAATCTTTTCAATAAGCGCCGGATGGATTCGTCCGTCTGCAATGAGCTTTTCGAGGGTAATTCTTGCAATCTCTCTTCTCACGGGGTCGAACGACGAAAGAGTGATTGCTTCCGGTGTGTCGTCAATGATGAGGTCAACGCCGGTGATTGTTTCAAGCGTTCTGATGTTGCGGCCCTCGCGTCCGATGATTCTTCCCTTCATCTCATCGTTGGGAAGGGCAACAACGGAAACCGTTGTTTCGGAAACGTGGTCGGCGGCGCAACGCTGAATCGCCGTTGTGATGATTTCTCTTGCAAGAGCGTCGGACTCGTCACGAACCTTTTGTTCATATTCCATGATTTTGACCGCTTTTTCTCTTGTGAGGGTTTCTTCCAATGTCTGAAGTAAATATACCTTGGCTTGTTCCTTTGTATAGCCCGATATTTTTTCAAGCATTTCTAACTGACTTCTTTTGATGCTTTCTGCTTCGGCAAGTTGGGATTCGGACTGCTTGATTTTTTTGTTCAGCAGTTCTTCTTTTTTCTCAATGGAGTCAACCTTTTTGTCAAGGCTTTCCTCCTTTTGAATGACTCTTCTTTCCTGACGTTGAATCTCGTTTCGTCTGTCACGGAGTTCCCTTTCGGTTTCCGTTCTTGACTTGTGAATTTCATCTTTCGCTTCAAGAATCGCTTCTCTCTTTTTTGTTTCCGCTTCGTTCACAGCCTGATTGATAATGCGGGTTGCTTCTTCGTTTGCGGAACCGAGAAGGCCTTCAGCGGTCTTTTTTCTGTGAAGTCCGCCGAGAATAAAGCCGATAATTCCAAACGCAACCGCACAGACGACTGCAACGATTACGGTAATCAACCAATTTTCCAAAGTAGCAGCACCTCCTTCTTTTCAAAATTTTCCACTAAAAAATCACCAAAAGAATTGCAGTAATGTTACTCGAAGACAGCGTTAATTCAAAAAGTAAAGCCGTTTGCTTTACAATGCAAATCGCTATCTTTAATATTTTAAACCATTTGTTCAAAATTGTCAAGTATAACGGCGGAAACTTATGTTTGAAATATACAAAAAGTTGACACCTTAAGTGAAGATGTAAAAAATTCTCTTGCGTCTTTTTTGACGTACTGCTCTCCGTGGTTCTTAAACCGCACGGGTTTCCTTTTGAATTTTCATCCGTCCGTTTCGTTTCTTTCCTCAATCCTGTGGGGGTGAACCTCCTACGCTGTGGCTTATTTTTTGGTATTGTTCCTTAAACCGCACGGATTTCTTTCAAATATACACCCGACCGCTCCGCTTGGGGGTACTTTTGGCTGTCGTCCCAAAACAAAGCACTCTTTTCGGTACGCCGCATTTGGTGAACGAATTTTGATTTGCGGGGAAAAATCAAAATAAACCCGTGCGATTAAAGAACCCACCCAAAGCAGTACCGAGAAAAGCAAAAACACCGCAAACCTTTTAAGGCTTACGGTGCATATTTGCTCAATGATTTTTAATCTTCGGTTTCATTCTCATCGTTGCTCTTTTCAGAGGAAAGAGCTTCGGAAGAATTCTTCTTTCGCTTTGTCCAAATGTATCCGCCGAGACCTCCGAGAGCAATGATTCCGGTCGGAGCGGCGGCAACTTCCGGATTTTCCTTAATCGTCTGAACCGTTTTTTGAATCACAGACTGAGTTTCCGTTGTTGCGGTCAGCGAGGAATAAGCCGAAAGAGCCTTTGAAGCCTGCTCGTCGTTCGCATAGGTTTCGCTCATAAGTTCGGCAAGATAACCGAAATCAATTCCGTCCGAAGACTTTTTCGGACTTGAGTTGTAACCGCCGTTTAAAGAAGCGGTTGTTGAATCCGTCGCATAAGTTGTGAGAATTCCGGAACCGACGTTTGAATTTGAAGAAGCCGTTGTTGAAAGAGCCGAATCAACATTGCTCATAACACCGTCGGCAATCTGTCTCGCTTTTTCGTTGTCGGCGGGAATAACGCTGTTGATTGCGTTCTGAATTTCGGCAACAACGCTGTTTTGAGCGTTGCTTGAGTTCGTTTCTGCGGCCGATTTTCTGATAACGTTGAACTTATATGTTACCGTTTCGGTCGGATTGAGTGAATCCGCATAGGTCACTTTAAGCTCGATTGTGTCGTTGGTCTTGGCTTTGTCAATCGCATAGCCGACGGTCTGGCTCGGATTGATTTTGTTTCCGGCGAGAGTCATTGAAAGATATGCATTGTTTCCGCCGAGCTGATCGGCAAGAACGAACGGTGTGAACCAAATCTTTGTGCAATCGTTTGCGATATAAAGATTATAGTTGAAAATATCACTGTAAAATTCTTCATTGAGCGGGAACTTTCCGTTTTCGCAGGCGGCTTTGAAAAGTTCTTCGCAACTTGCGTCAATCGAATAATCAACTTCGCTTTCATCAAGCATTGTTTGAAGAATAACCTTTGCAACGGAATTCTTTTCCTTATTGTTTTCCGCAACAATGAGACGAACCGGATCAATCTTTACGTTGTAAGCCGTGTTGAGGATCGAAGCGAAGTATGCGTAATCGACATACTCTTTTTCGGTCTGTCCGACGGTTTCGTAAGAATCAAAGGGAACGTCGTAATTGTTTGTCGAAGCGGTGAGAACTTTTGCCCAATAGAAAACCTCGGCATCCGACGGATTCTTGCTGACGGGAATGAAATCGAATTGCGAGATATAGGTTTTAAGGCTGTTCACCGCAACTCCGCCGAGAGTATCGACACCGGAGGGAAGGAAAGTTCCGGTGAGTTCCGCGGCAACAATGCAGATTGCGCCGTCAAGCGTGATTCCCTGCGGGAAAGTGACTTTCTTATTATAAAGGGTATAAACCGCATCATATTTGATTGCCGCATAAATTACCGCAACTTTAATGTCATCCTCATTCGTTCTGAGCGCCGGAAGAGTGATTCCGCAATTTCTGACGTATGCCCTCATTGATTCAATGTCCTTCGTCATTCCGAGAGCGGTAACCATATAATAAAGGATATTGATAATCTGACCGTAAGCGGAAGCAACGGTGTCCTCGTTGATGAGGTTAAGAATCGAGTAATTTCCGACTTCATTTATGAATTCGTCGTATGTAAGGCTGTAAGGATAATCGCCCTTCGGAACAAGGCGGGCGGTCATGATTGCACTTGCGCTGTCGCGGATAACGACGTTGTCAAGCCACGCTTTGCTGTATACGGGAGAAGCGGAGCGCGGATTGCCCGGAAGAACCTTCATCGTTCCGTTTTCAACAACAACGCTCGCCGAAGCGCAGAAAGGCGCGCAGAAAAGACCCGATGTGATGAGCAGGACGAGCAAAAACGAGCAAAGCCTTTTTATTTTCAAGAGCAAAACCTTCTTTCATACTTTCAAAAGCGGCTCAATTTTTCAAAGCCGTCTTTCCGGTGCGTAAAACCGCCGGCAGACAATACACAGTTCAAACAATTTTATACTCTGATATAATACAACCTTTTTCGCACAAAGTCAACCAAAGAGAAAAAAATTTAAACATATTTCATGAAGTTTTTTAAGTTGCCCGAAAAATAAAAAGAAGGTTTTCCCCTTTCACCGCAGTGAATTGAAAATCAGCTTTTTTTGCGAAGGATAATCGAAATGAAGTTGAGATACTTTCCCGCGCCTGCTTCCATTGACTTTCTGTCGCCGATTGCATATTCGTTTTCCTGTCTGAGCCAATCCGCCCAAACCTCTTCGTTGCTTTCCATCTCCTTCACCGAAACGACTTCGGAATCATTGCTTTTTTCAACGATATTCTTCCACCAAGAGACGTCATGCATATACTCAAGCTGTTCCGGAGTCCACGAAAGAAGAAGCTCTTTCGGAAGATTATCATGACAATCCTTTTTCATTCCGGGAATTGCGATGTAAACAAGTCCGCCCTTTTTCACAAAGGGAAGGAGCTTTTCGTCGAGATATTTTTCGTCACGGCCGAAATAATTATATGAATCGGTACTGACAACGGCGTCAAAAAACTCCTTTTCAAACGGAAGGTCGGTTGCGTCAGCCTTAACCGGAACAATTTTTCCGTCGGGAACGCCCATTTCGTCAAAGAATGCCTTGTTTTCGGCCGGATCACTCCAAAGGTCGGCTGCGTAAACGGTGAAACCGAACTCCTTTTCAAGAAAAAGCGAGGTGAGCCCCTGACCGCTTCCGAGGTCGCAAACAACGGCGTTTTTCTCAATGAGGCAATCTTTTAAAAGTTCTTCTTCAAGTTTTACGGGGTTTGGCCCCATGATTTTTGATTCAAAAAACGGTGTACTGTATTTTTCGCTGAGCGGATATTTCATTGTATATCTCTCCATTCTTTAATATTGATTTCACAAACCGAGCTTTTTTTCAAAAGAGCAAAGATATGTTTCAAAATCGGAACGAACGGTTTCTTTGGTATCCGAAACATCATAAAGGCAAATGAAAAAAAACATTGCACCGTAAAGTTCGGCCGCAAGGTTTTTCGGTTCTTTTTCTCCGACGGAGGAAAAAATGTCCTCAACATAACCGAGCGGACCGGAAACAAGATACCGGCCATAAAGATTTTTCATTTCTTCGTTTCTGAATTGTTCAAGGGTCAGCATTTTTCTGAAAGCGGATGCAAATTCATCCTTTGTCCAGTAATCAAACTGGGCGCGGCTGAACGAAAGAAGATTTGAAAGAGGTGTATTTTCATACTTTTCATTCATCTCGTCTTTTGTGCCTTCCGGAACGTCAAAAAGCACCGCACGCTCAAAATCAAGTTCTTCCATTCTTAAAACAATGCTGTCAAAAATACTCTGTTTGTTTTTATAGTGCTTGTAAAGCGCACCTTTTGTGATTGAAAGCTCTCCGGCGATATCACTCACCGAAACAGCTTCATATCCCCTCTCGGCAAAAAGCCGAAGAGCTGAAAGCAAAATTTTTTCTTTTGTGTCCGACATAAAAATCCTCCGGAGATAAAAAGTGAACGATCGTTTACATATATTATAGTAAACGGTCGTTCACTTGTCAAGAGGATTATCGGATTTTTGGGTTATAATTTTGAATCTTTCTCTGAACGCTTCCGCTTTTAATTTTTTGTTGTTTCAATCGGATGCGTTCTTTTGCGGTACTGCTTTGGGTGGGCTCTTTAACCGCACGTTTTATCTTTAAATTTACACCCGACCGCTCCGCCGGGGGTACTTTTGTCGATTGAAACAAAAGTACCCAAAAATTCGCTTTGTATTACGCCGCATTTGGAAACCGA
>JAUNFH010000215.1 GCA_030525185.1 Clostridia bacterium | reverse complement strand
AGCTCGGAATTTTCAAGTTCCGGAATTTCGTCGTCCGGGTAATCCACCCAAGCGGCGAGCTGAGCGGAAGAAGCAACAAGCTTTTTGCAAAGAGAGCCGATTCTTTTGCTGAGCGCACCTTCAAGCGTTCCGAGAGCGGCTTTGACTCCCTGCTCGTTCTGAGCGTTGATGAGTCCCATGACCGCCTCCGCTTCGGCAAGATCGAGCTTTCCGTTGAGGAAGGCACGCTTTGTGAATTCGCCTGCGGCGGCAGGCTTTGCGCCGGCGGAAAAGAGAGCACGCAAAACACGTTTGAGAACAAAAAGTCCGCCGTGGCAGGAAAGTTCAACAACGTTTTCGCCGGTATAGCTTTTCGGCGCGCGGAAAACAAGAGCAACGCATTCATCGATTTTTTCGCCGTTTTCGGTTGCAAAACCGTGTGCGGCACGGTAGCCACAAAGTTCGCCGAGCCTTCTTTTTCCGCTCGGTTCAAAAACACGGTCGGCAATTTCAATCGCATCGTCGCCGGAGACACGGATAATTCCGATCGAACCGGTGTTCTGCGGAGTTGCAATCGCCGCAATTGTTTCGCTCATCGCACTCACCCTTTCCGTTCGCTGATTAAATAACTTAGTATATAATTATACCTCTTGCGTCAAGAAATTGCAAGAGGTATGGTTTTTGTTCGCTTTTCGCAGTTTTATTACTGCTTAAAAATTACAAATCACAATAAAAGCAGCCGAAAAGTTCTGCCGAATAACGGCAGGCGGGTTTGAATTTCTTCATTCGATCCGTTCAAAATCTTCCGCCGGATGCTTGCACAACGGACAGATGAAGTCTTTCGGAAGTTCTTCGCCCTCATAAACATAACCGCAAATTTTGCACCGCCAGCCTTTTACGCCCGTTTTCTGCGGCTTCGGTTTTACGTTTTTGTGGTAATAATCATAAGTCAAAGATTCCTCCTCGGAAAGGACCTCGGCCTCGGTGAGTTCGGCAAGAAAAACGGTATGGCTTTCAAAGTCAATCGTTTGCGTGACGCGGCAGGCGAAATATGCGTTCGTACACGCCGGAAGATAAAGGACTCCGTTTCCGGCTCTTTTTTCGCTTGAATTTTTGAAAAACTTTTCTTCGTCTCGTCCGCTTTTAAAACCGAAATGTTCAATCAGACCGAACGGCGTTTCCGTTGTGAGAACCGAAACGCAAAATTTTCCCGTCCGAAGAATCATGTCGTGAGTGTAATTCGCCTTATTGACGGACACGCTCACCGTGAGCGGCTTTGAAGCAATCTGAGAAAAAGTGTTGATTATGCAGCCGTTGTCCTTTTCGCCCTCTCTTGCGGTGAGGACAAAAAGTCCGCAGCTTATATTATGAAGCGCATTTGTGTTCATGATTTTTCCTCCGGATCGTTTGTTTATTATTAATGTATATTATAACCGGGATTGAAGAGGAAAGTCAATTATCACGAAAACAATATATATCCGAGAGTGTAGTCGTTTGTATACGCCAGAACAGAAATATTACCCTTTCGCCAATTGCCGTATTCATCTCTCACAAAGCCTTTGCTTTCCCACGAAATATAAGCGTCAATATCATTTTCTCCGGGATAAGCGCCGAAAAGTGAATAAGAATTACCGCCTTTGAGGTTAATCATATATATCTTTTTGTTTCCTATAAACGAACGAATCATCACATAATCGTTTTAATATTCAACGTATCCGAACTCATCGTTTATCTTCTTGAGTCCCCCGATTTTCTTTGCTGCAACGTCTATGTCACAATTAAGATATTGAGCCAAATCTATACGACTGTTGTTGATTTTTTCAATTTCTTTGCTGAGAATATCAGTTGATTTTTTAGCATTGATTATCGGTGTGGTTGATGAAGAATACGGCATAGTCAGCGGAAGTCCGCTCACAGAACCACCCATATAATAGTAAAATACCAATCCTTTGTTTGTGAGCACAAACGGAGTGTATTCAATCCATTCGTCATTTTCATATATTCCGTAACCTTCGGAAAGATTTTCTTTTTTGACTGTCATTATAGCCAAAAGGCTCTTTTCATAATCGGTTCCGCGAACAATATCGTCATATTTCATTAATTTTCCGTCACTTATCCGAAATGTCATTCCGTTATAAGAAGTATAGGGATGAGCGCCGCCCGCCCAATCAGTAACCGCCTCAAGTATTGAAATGTATCCGTTTTTGTTGTACTTTACTTCGGCATAAGTTTTCTGATAAAAAGGCAAACAGCTTAACATATAATTATTATATCCGTTTTCATAGCCGTATTGTTTTTCAAGTTCATTAATATCTGCTTTTGAATACTGCTTTACCTTTTTGCTGTAATACAAATTAAACTTTTTGTCAACTTGGGACGAACCCAAAAAGTACGGATAAGTTATTTCATTTGTATAAAACAAAATTCCGGACGACGTTTTGTAATCAAACTTTTTGGTGACCATTTTATATTTCAGACTCTTCAAGGTTCCTGAATCCGCTTTCGTCACCGTCAGCTTACACACAAAGTTTTTTCCGCCAAGTCTTGTAAAAACATTGACCGTTCCGGGTCTGAGCGTTTTCACAACGCCGTTTGCGCCGACCGTTGCAATCTTTTTGTCGCTTGTGTACCACTTCGGGGTGCGCTTCGTTCCGTTCAGCTTGAGGGTGAAAGTTTTTCCGGCTTTAACGGTTGCCTTTGAAAGCGAGATTTTCGGGCTTTCGACCGAAACTTTGCATTTATAAACCTTTTTTCCGACCTTGGCCGCAACAACAGCCGAGCCTTTCGCAACTCCTTTGACAACGCCTTTTTGCGAAACGGCGGCAATCTTTTTGTCGGAGCTTGCCCATTTTGCGGATTTCACCGGTTTGTTGAA
>JAUNFH010000059.1:7802-13125 GCA_030525185.1 Clostridia bacterium | reverse complement strand
TCGCCTATTCTATCACATTTCCTACCCTCTTGTCAAGAGGTTTTTTAAACTTTTTCAAAAGTTTTTCGTGACAGGTTTTAAGGTGTTTTGCTTTCTTCTCTCGAAGACAGCTTTGCTATTTTATCACATCTTTCAGTCTTTGTCAACACTTTTTTCAAAGTTTTTCAAAAAAGTTTTTCATGCAACAAAATCGCTTTGTTTCGCTTTCTCCTCTCGAAGAGAGCTTTGATACTTTATCACAGTTCCGGACATTTGTCAACACTTTTCTGAAAGTTTTTTGATTTTTCTTGCGTTTTTAAGCATTTTAAAAACACGACCGGCAGACCGTCTGCGAAAAAAGTCCGCAAAAGATCTGCCGGTAAAAGCCAAAACAAGTTGACTGTATATTATATGGTTTATTTAACAAACGTTGAAAGTAACTCTCCGTAAGTTGCGATATCCATCGCCGAAATGTCCGTCTTTATGAGATTGACAAGCTCGTTATACTTTTTTCCGAGTTCTTCCGCGTTCCCGTCGCTCAAAGAAAGTGCAAGATAGCGCGAAACGAGGCCCGTGATATTCTCGTTCTCTTCCGACTGATTGTCGCAAAGATAAGCAAAGTATTTCGCGAGGTTGTCAGCGGAAATTTTCTGCTCACCGTCATTAATAATGAAACTGATTCCGTTGTATGTGTGGCGAACCTCATGCGGAACGGTGATAACCTGCTCGCCGAAAACCTTAAAAATGTTCATGACGTTCTTTTCGTCGATTATCACATACCGGTCAATCGCATTCCCGGTGCAGGCGCGAACCGCCCAGATGAGTCCGTCCGAACCGGAGCGTTTGAAATGCTCCTCGATGCTGCCCTCGGTTGAGTCAACCTTGCACCTCTGAGAAGCCGGAATATACGAAATTTTGAAGCTGCCCCTGTCGCTGTCTGCGCTGAGGCAGGCGAGAAGGCTGATCTTTCGCTTTTCCTCGCTGCAAACGGCAAGAAGAAAACTCGCCTTAAGCTCCTGCGGCGCACTGCTGTCAACCTCGCGTACCGAAGCGGAAAGTGCAAGAGGCTGCGTATCCGTCGGTTCATTGCTCTTTTTTTCGCTGATTAGCGTAACAACCGAAACGGCGGCAATCAAAACAACAACAACCGCAAACACCGAAAGCAAAATTCTGTTCGTCAAAAAGCGTTTTATTTTATCGTCACGTCGCATTGAAGCGTGCGTGGTCTCCTGAAAATCAGAAAGTTTTTTCATTTCACACCCCTGCCGATATTAAAAAAATCGGCCTTCAAAAAAATGATTCGGCAAAATTGCCTACCCAAGTTCTTTTTTCGGGTGTATTTTAACACATATTGACCAAATTGTCAAATTCAGGAAAATCAGCACAAGAAAAACTTCCGAAAAGAAAACAAAAACCACAGCTTTTAGAACTGCGGTTTTCGTTATTTTTTGATTGTGCGAACTTATAATGTAATGTCCTCAAACGGCGAAAGCGAGCGTTCAAGTATCCCGTGCATAAGCGCAATCGCAATTCCGTAATTCGTAATCGGAACTCCGGCGCTTTCCGCCCGGGCAATTCTCGATTTCATTTCCCTTTCGGTGAGCATACAGCCGCCGCAATGAACAATGAGCGCATACTTTGAAAAATCCTCCGGAAATTCTCCGCCGGACGTGAACTCAAAGGAAAGTTCCTTTTTGGTGTACCCTCTGATCCAATTCGGAAGCTTCACCGTTCCGATGTCGCCGCACTGCCTGTGGTGGGTGCAACCCTCGGAAATCAGAACGCAGTCGCCGTCTTTGAGCTTTGAAAGCGACTTTGCGCCGTTCACAAACGGTTCAAGTTCGCCTTTGTACCTTGCAAAAAGAATCGAAAAGGACGTGAGCGGAACATCTTCCGGAACAACCTTGCTCACAAAACCGAAAGCCTGCGAATCGGTGATGACCATTCTCGGCTTTTTTGAAAGGACCGAAAGAGCCTGTTCAAGTTCCGTCTCTTTCGTAACAACGTTAATTCCGCCGCAATCGAGAACATCACGAATCATCTGTTGTTGGGGAAGAATCATTCTTCCTTTCGGTGCGGCCGCGTCAATAGGCGTAACGAGAACGACAACGTCGCCTTTTTTCAAAAGGTCGGAAACGAGTTTCTTTTTGTTCTCCGAAAGCTTTGCAACTTTTGCAATAAGTTCTTTGAGTTCATAAATATTCGTTCCGTTTTCCGCACTGACGAAAATTTCGTTCTCTTTGCAGTTCGGTACTCTTTCAAGAAGGTCGCTTTTGTTGAACACAACAACAAACGGAATGTTCTTTTCCTCAAACAAACCTTTCAGCTCTTCGTCCGCTTTTTGAACGCCCTTTTCGCCGTCAACGACCAAAACGGCAACGTCGGTTTTTGAAAGAGTCTGCTTTGCCCTCATCACTCTCATTTTTCCGAGTTCGCCCTCATCGTCAATTCCCGGTGTGTCGATAACAACAACCGGTCCGAGAGGAAGAAGCTCCATTGTTTTTGAAACCGGGTCGGTTGTCGTTCCCTTGACTTCCGAAACGAGCGAAAGCTTTTGCCCCGTGACGGCGTTGACAACGCTCGACTTTCCTGCGTTGCGAAGGCCGAAAAAGCCGATGTGAAGTCGCTCGGCGGCGGGTCTGTCGTTAAGTCCCATTGCGTACCCTCCTTAAAATCTGAAATCTCTGCGGTTTGAGTTTTTGATGTCTTCAATGTTCTTTTCGGCGATATCTCGAACTTTTTCTTTCGGAATCTTTTGAAGTTCCTTTTCAATCAGTTCAAAGCCGACTTTTTTCGTTTCTTCCGAAGCATAGTCAACAAGATATTCCGTAAGCGTCATAAGTGCGTTCGGATGGCAGCAGTTGAGAATCTGGCCGCTTTTGCAAAGGCTCATGAATCTGTCTCCGGTTCTTCCCTCACGGTAGCAAGCGGTGCAGAACGACGGAATATGTTCCTTTTTCATCAGCCAACGGACAACCTCGTCGAGTGTTCTTTGGTCGGAAACATCGAACTGTTCCGAATCGTGCGGCCTTTCCTCTTCGGTATAGCCGCCGACGGAGGTTCTTGAAGCTCCGCTGATTTGCGAAATTCCGTATTCGAGCGCTTTTGCTCTGACTTCTTCGCTTTCACGGGTCGAAATAATCATTCCGGTATACGGAACGGCAATTCTGATGCAGGCAATGAGCTTTGTGAAAAGTTCGTCCGAAATTCCGTTGTCGAATGCGTCCGGGTCAATGTCGTCGGCTTTTTTAACTCTCGGAACGCTGATTGTGTGCGGGCCGACGCCATGAACGGCTTCAAGGTGTTCCGCGTGCATGAGAAGGCCGGCGAATTCGTAATCATAACCTTCAAGACCGAAAAGAACGCCGAGTCCGACGTCGTCGATTCCGCCTTCCATTGCTCTGTCCATCGCTTCGGTGTGGTAATCGTAATCGTGCTTCGGTCCCGTCGGATGAAGTTTGAGATAGCTTTCTTTGTTATAAGTCTCCTGGAAAAGAATATATGTTCCGATTCCGGCTTCTTTGAGCTTTCGGTAATTTTCAACCGTTGTTGCGGCAATGTTGACGTTGACGCGCCTGATGTCTCCGTTTTTGTGGTGCACCGAATAGATTGTATTGATGCACTCAAGAATATACTCAATCGGGTTCATCTTCGGGTCTTCTCCGGCCTCAATCGCAAGGCGCTTGTGACCCATGTCCTGAAGGGCGATGACTTCCGCCCTCACTTCCTCCTGCGTCAGCTTTTTTCGTGCAATGTGTTTGTTCTTCATGTGATACGGGCAATAGACGCAACCGTTCACGCAGTAATTTGAAAGATAAAGCGGCGCAAACATTACGATTCTGTTTCCGTAAAAAGCGAGCTTGATTTCGTTCGCAAGCTCATACATTTTTTGTATTCTTTCCTCGTCTTCGCAGGCGAGCAAAACCGCGGCCTCGCGGTGGGTAAGACCGCGGCAGGTTACGCCGTTTCCGTTTTTCTTCGGCTTTGCCTTTTCAAGAAGTTCGTCAACGAGTTTGAGGTCGTTTTTGTGTTCCTTTGCGTAAGCAAGGGTTGCCCTGATTTCTTCGTCACTGATGAATTCATCGGCTTTCATTGATTTCGGATTGTAATTTGACATAAATATTTTCCTTTCTTTGCGGTCAGATTTCTCTTTCCGTCAGAAGTTTTTTAAAAAATTACCGTACGGTTTTTCGGCAACGTCTCATTTTGAAAAAGCGGCCGCATCCCCTCTTGCGTATACTATATTATATCCGGCGTTTTTGACGGACCTTTTCAAAAGTTCGAGGCTTTGGGCCGATTCGGCGCCGGAGGAAAGCTTGTTGTCATAAAGCGCATACTTTTTTCTTTCCTCAAACGGCGAAAGGTTCGGCATGACAACATTCGCTCCGGCTTTGAGCCCTTTTTCGCGGCCGCCTTCAAGAGCCGTTCCGAGCGCCGTTGTTGCCGGAAGAAGAATTTTCGGATTTATCAGCCGAACGAGCGAAAGGAGAAAAATTGTCTTTTCCGCACTTCCCGCTTCGTATGAGCCGAACGGAGTGTCCTTTTGCGGAAGGAACGGACCGATTCCGCACATTTCCGGCCGAAACTCCTCAATAAACTTCAGGTCTTTTGCAATGCAGGAATCCGTCTGAAACGGAGAACCGACCATAAAACCGCAGCCGACCTGAAAGCCGAGCTTTTTGAGGTCACGCAGGCACCTCATTCGGTTTTCGAGTTTCAGCTCTTTTGGATGGAGTTTTCTGTAATGTTCGCCGTCCGCCGTTTCGTGCCTTAAAAGATATCTGTCCGCTCCGCTTTCCTTCATCTTTTTGTAATCCTCAAACGGGTATTCGCCGAGAGAAAGAGTCACGGCGCAATCCGGAAAAGAGCTTTTTATTTTTTCAACAACCGAACAGATTTTTTCGGTCGGCATCACGCCTTCGCCGCCCTGGAGGACAAAGGTTCTGAAACCGAGCGGATAGCCTTCCTCACAGCAGGAAAGGATTTGCTTTTCCGAAAGGACATACCGTTCGCATTTTTTGTTTGAGCGGCGGATTCCGCAGTAAAAGCAATCGTTTCGGCAGACGTTTCCGACTTCGATAAGTCCACGGATAAAAACGTCCGTTCCGAAAACTTTTTTCCGTTCTTCATCGGCATATTTTGCGGCGAGCGCAATTACTTCTTCGTCTTTTGTTCCGACAAGCTTTTCATAGTCGGGAAGAGAAAGACGTTTTTCTTTTCTGAGCTTTTCAAGAAGCTCCTTTTCTTTATTCACCGATAACATTTGAATACGCCGTTTTTACGCTGAGACCTTCAATGTTTCCGAGCTTTCCCGCAAGGGAAGAAATTGTGTCCTGCGGTGCGT
>JAUNFH010000059.1:0-7792 GCA_030525185.1 Clostridia bacterium | reverse complement strand
CGAGCGCAACGGAAACAATATTAATTTTCTTTTTTCTGTAAGGAAGACCCATTCTTCCGATGATATATTCGCCGAATTCATGAAGAATCGAATTGAGCTTTTCAACCGAGCCTTCGTTTTCAACGATGATTGACATGACGGCAACTCTTGTCTGCATATTTTTCCTCCGTTGTTGCTGATTTTTGAAATGCGAACGAAAGCAAAAAGCCGCGCCCTTTCAAAAAAGGGTACGGCAAACAAAACACAAAAAGTTCCGTGTTTCAAAAAATCTTTTGTCGTCCCCTTTCGCTCAGAGAAAGCCTCTTCGGGTCAGGTTCTTTTTGCCTTTCGGCATTCTTTTTTACAGTATACCAAAACTTCCGGAAAAAATCAACCGAAAATTACCCGGTTCTTCCGTGAGGAGTTCGGAGCGAACCGACCTTTCAGCCATAATCGGACAGCGGATAATTTAACTTTCACAATAATGGTTCACCGAAAGGCGAAACATTTTTGTTGCCCAAAGCGAAGAAAGACCGTCCTTTTTGAGTGTAAAGTAAAAAAACTTTCCCGAAAATTATTGACAGAACGGGCGTTTCTGATATATAATGTCAAAATGCAGGTATAGGTGGCTTTGTCTGCTTTTTTTCGGACAAGCTCCCTTTTACAAATTGCTTAAAACGGTCTTTGACCGTTAGATATCATTATTAAAAGGAGGTATATCTCAATGAAAAGGACTTATCAGCCCAAAAAGCGCCACAGAAAGATGGAGCACGGCTTCAGAAAGAGAATGGCAACAAGAAACGGCCGCAAGGTTCTCGCCCGCAGACGTTCAAAGGGCCGCAAGCAGCTCACTTACTAATCAGCCGCCGATTTTTTTCGACGGCTTTTGCCCTCGGAAAACGGCAGATTAAAAGCGCCTTCGGCGCAATGCGTTGGGATTTGATTTTTTTGCAAAATTATGTTTCGTTAAATCTGAATAAAGACTTTCAACGGCTTTATTACCGGGGGAAGTCGGTTGCGAAACCTGCACTGGTCGTCTATGCGACGAAAAACCGTGCGGGAATCTGTCGCATCGGAATAACAACGGGCAAAAAAATCGGCAATGCCGTTGAACGCAACCGCTCCCGTAGGATTATCAGAGCCGCTTTTCAGTCAGTTCTCAAGTCCGGCCGCATCAACGGAAACTGGGACATCGTTTTTGTTGCAAGAACAAGAACAAAGTTTCAAAAAAGCACTCAGATCGAGCGTGCAATGCTCGCCGCTTTTTCTGAACTTAAAATTACGGAGGAAAAGGAATGAAAAAAATTCTTCTTTCCGTAATCCGCTTTTATCGGAAGCATATTTCTCCCCATCTTCCGCCGATGTGTCGCTATTACCCGACGTGCTCGTGTTACGCAATCGAAGCGATTGAAACCCACGGCGCATTCAAGGGTTTTCTTCTTGCGCTCTGGCGCGTTCTTCGCTGCAACCCTCTTTCCCCCGGCGGATACGATCCCGTCCCGCCGAAGAAAGAAAAGAAAAAGCGTTGAACTCGGAAAAAGCTTTCCGGAATTTTTTCGGCTCTTCAATGTCAGACGGAATAATTTTACGGAGGAAAACCAATGTTCGATTTTCTATACTCCATTTTCGGCTTCCTGTTCAGGATTCTTTATCAGTTCATCAATAACTACGGTCTTGCTCTGTTGATTTTCACTTTGTTTTTCCGTTTGATTTTGTTGCCTTCAACGATTCATCAGCAGAAAAGCACGGCAAAAACCGTCAGACTTCAGCCGAAGCTCAAAAGAATCAGAGAAAAATATCAGGATTACACTCCGGCCGAAAGAAACCAGAAAATTCAGGAAGAAACCAACGAACTTTATCAGCGTGAAGGCTATAACGCAATGACAAGCAGCTGCATGCCGCTTCTCTTCCAGCTTCCGATCCTTTGGGGTCTTTACGGCGTTGTCAGAGAACCGCTGAAATATGTTCTTGAAATTCCGAAAGATCTCGTCAACACTCTTGCAACCGTTGCAAAGACCACTCTCGGCCTTACCGGAAACAGCGCGGCCTACGCAGAATCCGCCGCAATTGCAAACCTTGACGAAATTCTCAAAAAAATTCCCGCAACGGCGGCAAAATATCCTGAAGCGATTGAAAAAATCAGGAATTTTGACTTCACCGTTTTCGGAATCGACCTCGGAGCAATTCCTCAGTTTTCAACCCTCAAAAACCTCGGCTCTGCCTCGACCGAAGCGAAAGTTTTACTCCTTATACCTCTTTTATCTTTCGCAACGTCAATGCTTACGAGCGTTCTGACTCAGGTCAGACAAAAGAAAAACAATCCCGGCGGAATGGAAAACGCTCAGATGATGGGTTGCATGATGCTCACAATGCCTCTCATGTCCCTCTGGTTCACGTTCCAGTTCCCGGCCGGAATGGGTATGTACTGGATCCTCTCAAACGTTCTCGCCTTCTTCCAGACTCTTATTCTCGGAAGAGTTTATGCGCCGAGAAAGACCATTGCAAAACTTATGGTTGACGAGACGATCGAAAGACGTTCCTATGAAAAAACAATCACGTCCGTTTCAAAAACGGACGCCGAATAAGTGCGCTTATTCGTAAAATCGATTACTTAACCCAGATACGGTGGTGATAACAATGATTCACGAAGCAAAAGGACAGGGCGCAACGATTGAAGAAGCAATCGCAAACGCAAAGGCGGCGCTCAACGCTCCCGCCGGCGCAGACGTTCATTCCGAAATCGTCACTATGCCCACAAAAAAGGTTCTCGGTCTTTTCGGCGGAAAGAAAGCCGAAGCAAGAGCTTTTTATGAAACTCCCGACGAAGCAAAGCCGTCCGAGAAAAAGGCCGAAGTGAAAAAGGAAGCCGCAAAGCCCGCTCCCTCGGCACCGAAAGCCCCGGCTCAAAAACCGCAGAAAAAAGCCGACCGACCCTCAAAAGAAAAGCCCGTGAACGAAACCGCAAAGGCTCCCGAAGAGCAGAAGGCTGCTCCCGAGGAAGCAAAACGTGAAGAAATTTCGCTTGAAACAAAGCCCGGCGCAAAAAAAGCCGCCGAATACCTTGTCAAAGTTGTCAAAGGCATGGGCGTTGAAAGCGTTGACATTAAGGCTTATCTTCTTGAAGAAGACGAAATTTTGCTTGAACTTGACTGCGCGGACGATTACGGAATCGTAATCGGAAGACGCGGAGAGACGCTCGATTCAATTCAGTATCTCGCCCGCCTCGTTGCAGGAAAGCACAAGACCGAAAACGAATATTCAAGAATTTCGATCAATGTCGGAAATTACAGAGAAAAAAGAAAAGCCGCTCTTTGCGCCCTTGCAAAGAAGAACGCTCAAAAAGTTCTCAAATACGGAAGAAACTTCACCTTTGAGCCGATGAACCCGTATGAACGCCGAATCATTCACACGGCGATTCAGGAGGTTGAGGGCGTAACCTCATACTCCGTCGGTTCCGACCTCGGAAGAAGAGTCGTAATCAGCCTTGAAGAGGGCGTAAAGCCCACCCACCCGTCAAAGAGCGGATATAACAGAGGCGGCCGCGGCGGCCAGAGAGGCGGAAGACGTCCCTCCGGCGGTCCGAGAAGAAACAACGGCGCACCGAAGTCCGACGCTCCGCAGAGAGCACCGAAGACGGACGCAGGCGCAAAAGGCGTTTCGCTTTACGGAAAGCTAAACTGATTTCAAAAGGAAACCGATTTTTCGGTTTCCTTTTTTCTTTATATTATGCCGCAGAAATTCCGTTTCGCTTTTTCAAAAACAAAAATCTCTTTCAAAGTCTTTGTGACCGAGAAAGAGATTTTTTATTATTGAGCGCTTCGTCTTTCGGAAACGCTTCATTTTATTTTACGGTGATTGCAACAATTTTTCCGACGTCGGACAAAACCGTTCCGGCCTTCGGGGAACTCTTATATGAGCGCACGGAAAAATAATATGTTCTTCCCTTTTGAAGGTTCTTCACGGTGAAAGAATTTTTCTCCTTCACCGTGCCGATTTTTTTGAAGCCTTTGTTCGGTTTTGCCGAAACATAGACGACATATCCGGTTACAAATCTTTGTTCCTTCCACGTGATTTTTACTGCGCCGCCTCCGGTTTTGACCGAAGCGATTTTCACTGCCGAAGGTTTCGTCAGAAACAGCGAGCTTGCGGAAAAGGTTGAAAAGAGATTTTCTTTTCCGGATTTTTTGAACGCTCTGACAACAAGCTTATATTTTGCGCCCCTTGAAAGGTTCTTGAAGGCGGCGGCCGTTTTTGCTGTGTCAATGCTTTTCACAAAGTCTCCCTCTCTGAAAAGATATACTCTGTAGCCGTCCGCTCCGGGAACTTTTTTCCACTTTGCGCTGACTGAGGTTTCCTTCAGCGTTGTTTTGAGAGCCGCCGTTTTTCCGGGAACAATGCTGAACGAAAGCGTAACTTTTCCCGAGTAATCACCGATAAAAGTCACCGTTACGGGATATCTTCCGGTTTTCTTTCTTCCCGGGGAGTAAACAACGGTATAATCCTTTTTGTTTTTCAGCGTTTTTCCGTCCGAATTTTTGACGATTACCGACGGGGTGAAAACTTTGTTTTCAAACGTATAAACCGTTTTTGAAAGATAAACGGTGTTCGCTTTTTTAATCGTCGTTTTTTTCAAAACTTTTTTGCAGGCCGAACAGCGTTCAACCCGAAGTCCGTTTTCCGTTGCCGTTGCTTTTTTCGTAACGGCCGAAACCGGTGTGTGCGAAGCAAGAGAAAGCAAAACGGGTTCTTTTGTCACCATCCCGCAAAATTCGCAATGCATTCCGCCGGTGCTTCCGCGGACGGTACAGGTTGATTCGACGGTTTCCGTTTCAACAATCGAGTGATCGGTCACCGGAACGGTTTCTCCTCCGCCGACGCATGAGGCGCATTTTTCGCAGAAGACGCCGATTTTTCGGCCTTCCTCTTTGCAGGTCGGCGCTTTTTTAAAAGTTACGGAAAGCTCATCTGTGTTGTGGCGGCAACTGATGTTCACAAACGGAAAGCCGTTTTCCTCCGAAAAAGCTTTGACCGAATTTTCGCTGTAACCGAAAATGACCGGGAGCGTTCCGCCTTCGCCGTCTTCGCCGAAGGCTCCGTTTTGAACCGTTTCAGGCATTGCGGTCATGATTATTCCCGAAAGACCGCAGTCTTTGAAAGCGTCTTTTCCGATGAAAGAAACGTCCGAAGGAATTTTTAAAGCTTTAACGGCACAACCCGAAAAAGCCTCGGCTCCGATTGAAGAAAGTTCAGAAGAAAAAACAACAGTCTCAAGCGAAGAACAGCCGGAGAAAGCACCGCTTTTAATTTCCTTAACACTCTTTGGAAAAACAACTTCCGTAATCTTTGAGCAGTCCTCAAAAGCGTTTTCGTCAATTGCGACAACAGGGAAAAGTCCGATTCTTGAAGGAATTTCAACTTTTCCGGAAAGACTTTTGTCGGCCGAAGTTATGACCGCCGCCGCTGTGTCAAGTCTGTAATCATAATCACCGGAAGACAAGGCATTTGCGTTATACTTTGCCGAGCAGAAAAATATTGAGCCGAAAACGGCGAAAGCAAGAATCACAAAGGCAAAATACGCAACAGGCTTTCGTTTACGCAGTCTCTTTTCGGACATTATTTGTTTTCCCCCTTTTATGGATATAAAATAAGTATAACATACCGCCGAAAAAAAGTAAACGGAAAATCGCCGCGGAAAAAAAGTTCATATTTTTATCCGATGATGAACAAAAGGAATTTTTTCGGCTTAAATTTTTCGGGCGGTTTGATTTTTATCGCTTCTTCGCTTGACTAATCGGGCGGATTATATTATTATGTAAGGTAGATATTTGTATGCGGTGAAAAGCAAAAAAGGAAGTTTCAAACCGCTGCGAAAGGAGTAACCAATGAAAAACACAGAAAAATCAATGGAAAAACTCGTTGCTCTCTGCAAAGGCAGAGGCTTTGTATACGCCGGAAGTGAAATTTACGGCGGTCTTGCAAACACATGGGATTACGGCCCCCTCGGTGTTGAACTCAAAACGAACATCAAAAACGCATGGCGCAAAAAGTTCATTCAGGAAAGTCCGTACAACGTCGGCCTTGACAGCGCAATCCTCATGAATCCGCAAACATGGGTTGCCTCCGGCCACCTCGGCGGTTTCTCAGATCCTCTCATGGACTGTCGCGAATGCAAAACGCGCCACAGAGCGGACAACCTCATTGAAGACTTTGACGGAACGAACGTTGCCGGCTGGTCGAACGAGGAAATGATGAACTATATCAACGAAAAGAACATCCCCTGCCCGAACTGCGGAAAGCACAACTTCACCGATATCCGTCAGTTTAACCTCATGTTTAAAACTTTCCAGGGCGTTACCGAGGACAGCAAGAACGAACTTTATCTCCGTCCGGAAACGGCTCAGGGAATTTTCGTCAACTTTGCAAACATTCAGCGCACAACGAGAAAGAAAATTCCGTTCGGCGTTGCCCAAATCGGAAAGTCGTTCAGAAACGAAATCACTCCGGGTAACTTCATCTTCCGCGTTCGTGAATTTGAACAGATGGAACTTGAATTCTTCTGCAAACCGGGAACCGACCTTGAATGGTTTGATTATTGGCGTTCCTTCTGCCGCGACTGGCTTTATTCGCTCGGAATCACCGAGGAAAACCTTCGCCTTCGCGACCACGGAAAAGAAGAACTTTGCTTTTATTCAAAAGCAACAACCGACTTTGAATTCCTTTTCCCGTTCGGTTGGGGCGAACTTTGGGGCGTTGCGGACAGAACCGACTATGACCTCACCCAGCACATCAAGACCAGCGGAAAGAGCCTCGATTACTTTGACCAAACAACGAACGAAAGATATGTTCCGTATGTCATTGAGCCGTCGCTCGGCGTTGAAAGACTTTTCCTCGCGCTTCTCACCCAGGCATACGACGAAGAAGTTGTTGACGCGGAAAAGAACGACACAAGAGTTGTCATGCACTTCCATCCGGCAATCGCTCCGTTCAAAGCCGCCGTTCTTCCGCTTTCAAAGAAACTTTCCGAACAGGCTTGTGAAGTTCTTTCAATGCTTCAGAAAAAGTTCAACGTTGACTTTGACGACACCGGCTCAATCGGAAAAAGATATCGCCGCCAGGACGAAATCGGAACTCCGTTCTGCATCACATACGACTTTGACTCGGCCGAAGACGGTTGCGTAACCGTTCGTGACCGCGACAGCATGGAGCAGATTCGTCTTCCGATTTCCGAACTTTGCGATTACATCGAAAAGAAGATTGAATTCTGATTACGGTAAACAATATGCCACACCCCGCTTGGATTTTTCCGAGCGGGGTGTTTTTTTCGGTACTGTTTTAAGTTGACGATTCGCCGTACGGTTAATCTTTAAATTTACGTCCGACTGTTTTGGCTCATTCATGTGAAGGAGAGATTTCTCCTCGCTACGGTTGTATTTTTTGGTATTCTTCCTTTAACCGCACGTTTCATATTTTAATCTACACCCGACCGCTCCGCTGGGGGTACTTTTGTCGATTGATACAAAAGTACCCAAAAGATCGCTTTGTTGGTACGCCGCATTTGGTGACCGAAATCAGATTTGCGGGGGAAAAACTGATTATCGTCCACCGATGCGGCTTTAGCAGAGTTGTTCATAACCTTTCACAATCATACAGAAAGAAAAATCCGCCTGTAGTACGAAACCGTCGGTGCCTATTGGTTTAAAGTAAAGATTCAAATTAATAAGGATTACGTTTTACTTGTGCGGATTTTAAGCGTTGACTTTTCCGATTACGCTTACTTGAATGTTGAAAATTTTAAGGGAATGATAACATTTTG
>JAUNFH010000058.1 GCA_030525185.1 Clostridia bacterium | reverse complement strand
CGCCCTTTTGTGCGTTGTCGGTAACATATTTTGAAACTTCGTCAAAAGTGTTGAACCAAACGCTGCCCGGAATTTTTGCGGCAAGGTCTTTCGTGTAGATGTTATATGTGTTGACTTCTCTCGAACCCATGATTTCAGTCATTACGCAACGGTCCGGAATTTGAAGGACACGGGCAAAATCATCGAGCAAAATTGCCGTTCTTGAGTAGGTGAACGGCTGAAAGACCGCCCAAACGTTGTTGTATCCCATTTTCATTGCGGCCGAAAGCGTTGCTTCAAGCTCGTGCGGATGGTGGGCATAGTCATCGGCAATCGTAATTCCGTTGAATTCGCCGAGAATTTCAAATCTTCTTCCCGCGCCGGAAAAAGATTCAATTCCCTTTTTGCAGTCCTCAAAACTTACGCCTGCGTTCACTGCGGCGGCAAAGGCGGCGAGTGCATTGAGAACGTTGTGGGTTCCGGGGATGTTCAACTTGAGACGAATGATTTTTTCGCCCTTGCTCATTACGTCAAACTCGGGAAAAGCACCTCGGTTGTATGTAATATTCTCTGCGTAATAATCGTTTTTATCGGTGAAACCGAAGGTAATTTTCTTTTTTTCGATTCCCTTAACGGCCTTGATTGTGTTTTCGTCGTCGCCGTTATAAATCAGCGTATGCGTTGTCAGAAGCGAAAACTTGTGAAAAGATCTGATGATGTTGTCGAGCGTTTTGAAGTAATCGAGATGATCCTCGTCAATGTTGAGAATAACCGCAACGTCGGGCGAAAGGTCAAGGAATGTGTCAACGAATTCGCAAGCTTCGCAAACCATTGTTTCGCTTTTTCCGCTTCTTCCGTGGCTGTCAATGAGAGGAAGCTTTCCGCCGATTACAGCCGTCGGATCCTTTCCGGCCATAATAAGAACCTGGGTGAGCATTGAAGTTACGGTCGTTTTTCCGTGCGTTCCGCAAACACCGATGCAGTTTGAAAACCTTCTTGTGATTGCGCCGAAAAGTTTTGAACGTTCAAAGGTCGGAATCGAACTTTCCTCTGCGGCGCAAAGCTCCGGGTTGTCTGAAAGAAGGGCGGCGGTATAAACAATCATTTCGGCGCCTTTGATGTTTTCCGCCTTCTGACCCATTGTGATTTTTACGCCGAGAGAGCGCAGCTTGTCAATGTTGTCGCCCGGATTGTTGTCCGAACCGGTAATTTCGTATCCCCATGAAAGGAGAATTTCAGCGAGGGGACACATTCCCGAACCGCCGATTCCGATAAAATGTATTTTTTTGACTTTTTTGAGAAGTTCGTCAATTTCGTAAGTCATAATTTCACCTTCAGTTAAAAAAGAGAGTTTGTGTTTTAAAGATCCGTTTTAATCATTATATTGCAAAAGGAGCGTTTAGTAAACATCTTTTTGGAAATATGCGCTTAAACTTTTGCAAACTGGCTTTCATAAAGCCTTTTGTAAAAGCCGCCTTTTTGAAGAAGTTCTTCGTGACTGCCTTTTTCAATGATTTTTCCGTCTTTCATAACAAGAATGAGATCGGCTTTTTTGATCGTTGAAAGGCGGTGGGCAACAATGAAACTTGTTCTTCCTTCCATCATTTTGTCGAATGCGGCTTGAATTTTCAGCTCGGTTCTTGTGTCAATCGAAGAAGTTGCTTCGTCAAGAATCAGCATCGGGGGATAGCAAAGCATCGCTCGTGCTATGCATAAAAGCTGTCTTTGACCGGCGGAAAGATTTCCGCCCTCGCCGGAAATGACTGTGTCATAACCCTGCGGAAGTCTTTTGATGAAAGAATGTGCGTGCGCTTTTTTTGCCGCTTCAACAATCTCCTCGTCCGTTGCGTCTGGCTTTCCGTATGCGATGTTCTCTTTCACGGTTGCGTGGCAAAGCCAAGTGTCCTGAAGAACCATTCCGTATCTTGAACGAAGGTCACTTCGGCGCATTTTTCTGATGTCCGCCCCGTCAACTTTGATTGCGCCTTCGTCAACGTCGTAAAAGCGCATGAGAAGATTGATGAGCGTTGTTTTTCCGCAACCGGTCGGGCCGACGATTGCAATGCACTGACCGCTTTTGACGTCAAGGCTGAGCCCTTCGATAAGCGGACGTTCTTTGACATATCTGAATGCAACGCCCTCAAAACCGACTTCGCCTTTGACCGGCGGAGTGAGCGGATTTTCCGGTTCTTTCGGTTGATCTTCGGCTTCAAGAACCTCAAAAATTCGCTGAGCGCATGTTAAAGCGTTTTGAAATTCCGTAACAACGCCGGAAATTTCGTTGAACGGCTTTGCGTACTGATTTGCGTAACTGAGAAAAACGCTCAGTCCGCCGACGGTGAGTCCGCCCGCGAGATTGCCGGAAGAAACAACAATAACCGCACCGATAAGAGTCACAATTGCATAAACAATGTTGTTGACGAGTCTTGTGCTCGGATTTGTGAGGCTTGAAAAGAACGTTGCCTTGAGAGCGGCGTCTTGAAGTTTGTCGTTGATTTCGTCAAAATCCGAAAGACTTCTGTCCTCGGCACCGAAGACTTTCAAAACCTGCCGGCCTTCAATGAGCTCGTTGATGAGAGCGGTTTCGTCGCCTCTGATTGAAGCCTGTTTTTTAAAATACTTATGCGTTTTGGTTGCGATGAACTTTGAAACAAAAATCGAAAGGGGAGTGAGAACAAAAACCGCAAGCGCAATTTTCCAGTTCAAAACGAGCATGATAACAAGAATCGCCGCAATGGTAACAACTCCGGTGAAAAGCTGAGTAAAACCCATCAAAAGTCCGTCGGCAAAAGTGTCAACGTCCGAAATCATGCGGCTGAGAAGGTCGCCGAAAGAATGAGAGTCAATGTATGAAATCGGCAGCGAATGAAGCTTTCTTCCAAGCTCGCCGCGAAGGTCACGGCAAACAAAATAGGTGATTTTATTGTTGCAAAGCGACATGAGATACTGCGAAAGCGTGGCAATTGCCGCAACAACCGCAATTGTAATGACTTTTTTGAGAACGCCGGAAAAGTCAACATTGTTTTGACCGATCATGTAATCGATTGCGTCGCCTGTGTAGACAGGAATAAGACGCGCCGCCGCAACGCTCAAAACCGCGCAGAGAATGCTCAAAGCAACAAAACCCGTGTGCGGTTTAATCAGCGCAAGAACGCTTTTTAGTGTTTTTTTGTCCATCATTCTCCCGCCTTTCCGTTTTGGCTTTCAAAAATTTCGCGGTAGATTTCGCACGATTCAAGAAGTTCGCCGTGACTGCCCGTTCCGACGAGAGCTCCGTCGTCAAGAACGAGAATTTTGTCCGCATTGCGAATGGAGCTTACCCGCTGGCTGATTATGAAAACGGTGAGGTCTTTCGGAAGCGTTTTCAAAGCGCCGCGAAGCGCCGCGTCCGTTGCAAAGTCGAGCGCCGAAAAACTGTCGTCAAGAATAAGAATTTTTGCGTTTGAAAGAATTGCTCTTGCAATGGTGAGCCTTTGCTTTTGTCCGCCTGAAAGGTTTGCGCCGCCCTGTTCAACCGGGTCGTCAAGCTTTTGCGGTTTGGCGCTCACAAAATCATCCGCCTGTGCAATTTTCAGCGCGTTCCAAATTTCTTCGTCCGTGGCTTTCGGATTCGCAAGAAGAAGGTTGCTTTTGATTGTGCCTTTGAAAAGCTGCGGCTTTTGCAAAACGGCCGAAACCGTTTTCGGAAGAGCTTCTTTCGGGATGTCTTTAATGTTGCTTCCGCAAAGATAAATTTTGCCCTCGGTTGCGTCGTAAAAACGGAGAATCAGGCTGACGAGTGTGCTTTTTCCGCTTCCGGTACCTCCCGTGACGCCGACCGTCTGTCCTCGGTCTGCCGAAAAAGAAATGTTTTTGAGCGCTTCTTCTCCGCTTTCGTTATAGCGAAAACTTACGTTTTCAAAACGAACGGCTTCACCCGATTGTTCGGAGAGGAGGTTTTCTTTGTATTCCATCGAGCTTTCCGTGTCAAGAACCTTTCCGATTCGGTTCATACAGGCGATCGCTCGGCCGATTTGCGTGATGAGGTTTGCAAGTTTGACGAGTTCAACAAGAATCTGCGAAATATAATTGATGAGCGCAACGATATCGCCGGAAAGAAGAAGGCCGGAATCCGTCATTTTTGCGCCGAACCAAAGGACAAGAATAATAACCGTGTTGACAACAACATAAGTCAGCGGATTGACAACAGCGGCGGTTTTTCCGACTTTAATCTGAGAAGAATAAAGTCCGGTGTTGACCGAATCAAAAGCTTCGGCTTGCTTTTTTTCTCTTGAAAATGCACGGATAACCCTTGCACCGGTAAGATTCTCTCCCGTAACTTCGGTGATTTTGTCAAGGTTTTTCTGAACGTCTTCGTACATCGGATTTGTGAGTTTCATAACCGAAAAAATGATTATGAAAAGAAGCACGATTGCTCCGACGAAAACCCACGCAAGACTTTTGCTTATTGTGAAAGCAAGAATCATCGAGCCGAAAACGATGAACGGACTTCGCATGAAAAGACGAAGAAAAAGGTTGAGTCCGTTTTGAACCTGCATAACGTCGCTCGTCATTCGGGTAATGAGCGTTGACGTTGTGATTTTGTCGGTCTCTTTGAGGGAAAGCGACTGAATTTTTTTGAGCAAATCGTGTCTCAGCCTTGTCGAAGTACCGATTGCGGCTTTTGCCGCAAAGTATTGAGCGGTGAAACTGCTCAAAAGGCCGAGAAGCGCCATGGCGAGCAAAAGGAAAAATCTTTTGATGATGTACGCCGTGTCGGAATTTGCGATTCCGGTGTTGATGATGTCCGCAACGATGAGCGGAACTGTGAGGTCAAAGCACGCTTCAAGCATTTTGAAAAGCGGAGCAAGAATGCTTTGAACTTTGTAAAATTTTAAGTAATCTTTTAAATGTTTCATTATAAGCTCCTATTTTAATACGTTACTTATTCTTTTCCAATCGGGCATGTGTTTTGAAAGAAAGCTTTTGAACCCCTTTTGGTGGTCGGGATATCTGATATGCGAAAGTTCATGAAGAACAACATATTCTATGCACTCGTTCGGGTAATGCACAAGGTTTTGATTAAAAAGAATTTCCTTCGTTTTCACCTTGCACTTGCCCCAATAGCTTTTGACTTTTTTGATTCTCCATGAAGAAGCCTCAAGTCCTGTGATTCTTTCCCACTTCGGCACAAGAACCGAAAGCTTTTCAAAAAGAAGCTTTTTGAAATATCCGTCGGGCAGTTTTTCGCTTTCTTCGTCCGAAAGACCTTTTGTGCCGACGGTAATTTTTCCTTCGCCAACGGTTACACCGGGTGAAAGAAGCGGATTTTTTTCAAGTTGAAACTCTTCACCGAAAATGAAAACCGTTTTGTCTTTTTCAAAATCAAAAAGGTACCGCTTTTTGATTTCGGACGAAAGCTTTCCTTTGGTCTTTCTTATCCAGTCGAGCCGCTCGCGGATGAACAGTTCAATTTCATCGTTTTTAACTCTTTTGGGTACGGAAATTTTGATTTTTCCGTCCGGATAAACGCGCATATTGATTCGCCGAACGTCCTTTTTTGTGACCTCGGCTTCAATTTCTTCAACCTTAATAATCATAAATTCACGCCTTTAAATTTTTGAACAAAATATTTTACCATAAATAAAGCGTTTCTTCAATCACATTGTTACCAATTATTGAAGTCGTTTTGCGGAAAATATTGTTAACAAAATATTGAAAAGTGCCGCATAAAAATGTATAATGAATCAAAAAGAGTTGGAGGAAAAAAGATGAAGAAAACAATCATCGTTGCCGGTGCGGGACACGGGGGACTTGCCGCCGCGGCACTTTTGGCAAAGGACGGCTTTGACGTCACGGTATATGAAAAAAACGAAAGAGCCGCCCTCGGTTATGACTGGACCGATATTTTTGCGCCGGGTGCTCTTAAAATTGCCGGTATTCCGATGCCCGACGACGACAAGTTTACTTATAAAGACAACATGACTTTTTACAGTCCGAACTGCAAAAAAGGTTTGGTTCAGGACGTTCCGAAAGATCAGCTTGAAATCAAGATGGAACGAAAAGATATCTATGACCTTCTTGTAAGGAATGCGGAAAACAGCGGCGTAAAATTCGTTTTCGGCTGTGAAGTAACCGCGCCTGTTCTTCTCGGAAACCGCGTTGTCGGAATAAAAACGGCGAACGGCGATTTTTACGGCGACCTTGTTATTGACGCTTGCGGAATCGATTCGCCTGTCAGAAAAAATCTTCCGCAGTATCTTTCAATCGAAAAAGAAAGCGGAGCTTTTTCACGCTTTTACGTTTACCGCGCTTTCTATAATAAAGCAAGCGACGAGCCGGTAAAGGACGTTTATAAAGTTTATATGCTTCCGCAAGGCAAACTCGGAATCGGCTGGGTTGCAAGCGAGAAAGAATTCACCGATGTACTTATCGGCCGCTTTGAACCGCTCACAGAAGAAGAAATCGGCGACAGCCTTTCGGTTATGCAGAAAGAAAACATTCGTCTCGGCGATAAAGTCGTGCGCGGCGGTCAACTTGTGACGATTCCGGTCAGACAGCCGCTCGGCGTTCTTGTTGCCGACGGATACGCCGCAATCGGCGACAGTGCTTTCATGACTGTTCCGATTATCGGTTCGGGAATCGCAAATTCACTCAAAGCCGCAAGAATCCTTGCCGATACCGTTTCTTCCGATAAGGACGGCGCATTCAGCCTTGAGACGCTTTGGAAGTATCAGCTCGGTTTTTACAAAACGCTCGGTTCGGGTCTTGCAACTCTTGCCTGCGTAAAGCTTCTTCTCACAAAGCTTTTGCCGGAAGAACTCGATTTTATGTTTGAAACGGGTGTACTCACAGCAAACGACCTCACCATCGGTGCGGATTCAACGAGCCTTGCGGCGATGCTTTCGGGAATCACACCGGCGGATCTTTTGAACAAAGCGAAGAACGTTGTTAAAGACAAGGTCCTTCTCAAAAAAATTCTCAAAACGGGTGAACGTATCGCGGCTGTAACGGCAGTCACCGTCGCAATGCCGAAATCACCGACTGCCGCCTCGGTTTCGCGTTGGGCAAAGCAGTATAACAAATGTTTCAAAATCAAATAAAAGGAGCTGTATCTGTTATGGTAATTTCAACAACCTCAACTCTTGACAATGCACAGATCGTCGAATATAAAGGTCTCGTTTTCGGCGAAGTCGTTTCCGGCGTTGACTTCATCAAAGACTTCGGCGCGTCGATCAGAAATTTCATCGGCGGAAGATCGCAGGGTTATGAAGAAGAACTCATTCAGGCGCGTGAAGACGCTCTTTCCGAAATGGAGCAGCGTGCCGCCGCAATGGGCGCAAACGCAATTGTCGGCGTCGATGTCGATTATGAAGTACTCGGCCAGGGCAATATGCTCATGGTTTCCGCTTCGGGAACGGCCGTTGTTGCAAAAGCAAAGTAAAACAAAAATTTCTTTCGGGAGAAAAGGCGATGACACTTCAGCAACTTCATTATGTAATAACAATTTCCGAAGTCGGTTCACTCAACAAAGCGGCAGAAATTCTTTATATTTCGCAGCCCTCGCTTTCAAGCTCAATGCAGGAACTCGAAAAGGAACTCGGAATCACAATTTTTTACCGCAGCGGAAGGGGAGTTTCGCTCACTCAGGACGGCGCGGAATTTCTTCTTTACGCAAGGCAGGTTTATAACCAGTATGAAGTTCTGATGGAAAAATACGGTGAAGCGCATAACCTCAAAAAGAAGTTCGGCGTTTCAACTCAGCATTATTCTTTTGCCGTCAAAGCCTTCGTTGAACTCGTGAAAAGTTTTGACACAACGCAGTATGAATTTGCAATTCGCGAGACGAAAACGAGGGACGTGATTTCCGACGTCAGCAGCATGAAAAGCGAAATCGGAATTCTTTATCTCAGCGATTTCAACCGTGCCGCTGTGACGAAGCTTTTAAGAAGCAACAATCTTGAATTTCACCATATCATCAAATGCCGCGCATATGTTTATCTCTGGTCGGGTCATCCTCTCGCAAAAAAGAAGTCGATAAGTTTTGACGAATTGCGCGATTATCCTTGCCTTTCGTTTGAACAGGGCGATTCCGGTTCGTTTTACTTTTCCGAAGAAATTCTCAGCACGAACGAGTATACCAGGATTATCAAAGCGAACGACCGTGCAACAATGCTTAACCTTATGATCGGACTTAACGGATATACTCTTTGTTCCGGAATCATTTGCGAGGAGCTTAACGGCAGCGATTATCTTGCCGTTCCGTTTGAAGCGGATTCCGTTGAGGAAAACAGCGACATGGAAATCGGATACGTCACAAAGAAAAACACGGTCCTCAGCAGTATCGGAAAAAGATACATTGAGGAAATTCAAAATTATCTCAACGAAAAAGCAAAGGAACTTATATGACAAAGTTTGGCTATAGATTCAGTCTATAACCCACTATATTCATATGGTATTGGACAAATCGGAAAAGAAGCGTTATAATATGCTCGTTCAATCAAAGGGGGAACCGCTAATGACGCATAAACAAAATCAGCGAATGCGCTTTTGCGCTGAAAGATAATTTTGAATCAAAACCCAAAAACAAAAATATCAAAATAACAAAACGAAAAAAGAAAGGTTGATTAATCATGAAAAAAACAATCGCATTAATTCTTGCGGCTTTGCTCATCGTTGCAACGTTCGCCGCTTGCTCATCATCAAAGGACAGCAAAATCACAATCGCCGTTCCCAACGACGCAACCAACGAAGCGAGAGCGCTTCTTCTCCTTCAGGATAAAGGCTACATCAAACTTAACGAAGGCGCAGACATCAAAGCAACAATCAAAGACATTGCCGAAAATCCGTATAACATTGAATTCCAGGAAGTTGAGGCCGCTCAGATTCCGAACATCCTCAAGGACGTTGATTACGCCGTAATCAATTCAAACTATGCAATTTCCGCAGGTCTCAACCCCGTTAAGGATTCCCTTGCAATCGAAGGCTCGTCCTCCGCATACGCAAACATTCTTGCCGTTAAGAAGGGCAATGAAGAAACAGATAAAATCAAGGCGCTCAAAGCCGCTCTTGAAAGCCAGAAGGTTGCCGATTTCATCACCGAAAAATATGACGGCGCAGTTGTTTCAACCGTTGAAAATCCGGGTGACGGCTTTGATTCAAGCGTTGATTACAGCAAGCTCGCCGGAACAAAAATCACTGTTGCCGCTTCTCCGACACCGCACGCCGAAATTCTTGCCGTTGCAAAGGAAATCCTTGCAGAAAAGGACGTAACTCTTGACATCAAGGAATTCACCGATTACGTTCAGCCGAACAAAGTTGTTGACAGCGGCGAAATCGACGCAAACTACTTCCAGCATCTTCCGTATCTTGAAGACTTCAACGAAGAAAACAAGACCGAAGTTGTTTCGGTCGGCGCAATCCACGTTGAACCGATGGGCTTCTACGGCGGAAAGCAGACAACTCTTGACGCTCTTAAAAAATAATCAGAAATAACAATTTGAAATAGCGTTGTCTGTCTTTTGACAGCCGACGTTATTTCTTGTTATCGGAAGAAAGAAAATATGAAAAATTAACGGTCCTTTTTCGGCCGTTATCGGAGAATTTTATGATTGAAATTAAAAATCTGACGAAAACCTTCAAAACTTCCGACGGAAACGTCGAAGCGCTGAAGAATATCTCGCTGAAAATCAATGACGGTGATATTTACGGAATCATCGGAATGAGCGGCGCCGGAAAAAGCACGCTTGTGCGTTGCATAAATATGCTTGAAAGACCGACCGAAGGCCGGGTGATTATTGACGGCTGCGATGTCGGAACGCTTTCACGTTCGGAACTTCGTGCAGAACGCAGAAACATCACGATGATTTTTCAGGGCTTCAATTTGCTCATGCAAAAAAACTGCCTTAAAAACGTCTGCTTCCCGCTTGAACTTGCCGGCGTAAAAAAGGCCGAAGCCGTAAAACGTGCAACGGAGCTTCTTGAAATCGTCGGTCTCGGCGATAAGCTCAAAGCCTACCCGGCTCAGCTCTCGGGAGGACAGCAGCAGCGTGTTGCGATTGCCCGTGCGCTTGCGACCCACCCGAAAATTCTTCTTTGCGACGAAGCGACAAGCGCCCTCGACCCGCAAACAACCCAGTCGATTCTTTCCCTTATCCGAGACATTCACGACAAACTCGGAATCACCGTAATCGTCATCACTCACCAGATGAGCGTTGTTGAACAAATCTGCTCCCACGTTGCGATTCTTGACAACGGACAGGTTGTTGAAGAAGGTCTTGTCAGCGATGTTTTTTCCGCGCCGAAATCGCAGGCGGCAAGACGCCTTGTTTACCCTGAAGGCTATGAAAAAAGTGCCGAAATTCTCAAGGGTGACAATGTTATCCGCGTTGTTTTCAACGGTGCGAACGCAACAAACGAACCGCTTATCGCAAAAATGGCAATCGACGAAGGAATCACCGCAAGCATTCTTTCCGCGTCAACAAAGGGAATAGGGGACAAGGCTTACGGAAATATTATCCTCAAAATCCCCGGCGGAAAAGCCGAACTCGAAAGAGCAATGAAATATCTTAAAGCAATGCCCGATATATTTGTTGAGGAGGTGAAGGGCAATGAGTAACTTTTTTCAGTCCGAAACTTTTGTCAATGCAATGGAAGTTGTGAAAAACGACTTTCCTCTTGCAATTTGGGAGACGATTTACGTTACCGTTCTTTCAACCCTTTTTGCAATCATTATCGGACTTCCGCTCGGCGTTCTCATTGTTGCCGGCGAGAACGGAAAAATTCTTCGTGTTCCGAAGCCGATTCTTAAATTCATTGATATTGTCATCAACCTTCTTCGCTCCGTTCCGTTCCTCATTCTTATGATTATGGTTTTTCCGCTCACGAGGCTCATTGTCGGAACGCCTGTCGGAACCGTTGCGTCAATCGTTCCGCTCGTTATTGCTGCGTTCCCGTTCGTTGCAAGACTTGTTGAAGGAAGTCTTCGCGAAATTAACCCCGCAATCATCGAAACCGCTCAGAGCATGGGCGCTTCTCCGTTCCAGATTATTATGAAAGTAATGATTCCGGAAAGCGTTCCTTCGCTCATTTCAAACGCAACAATTGCCGTAACGACCGTTCTCGGCTATGCGGCAATGAGCGGCGTAATCGGCGGCGGCGGACTCGGAAAAATCGCAATCAACTACGGTTATTACAGATATCAGTACCTTATCATGACCATTGCGGTTGTGTTCCTTATAGTTTTGGTTCAGATTTTCCAAAGTCTCGGAACCCATCTTGCAACGAAATGTGATAAGCGACTTAAAAACAGAAAGTAAGGAGAGATTTACATGAGCTTTTTATCAATGACTGATTATGAAACCGCAAGCGACGAAGTCAAAAGAGAGTATGACGATCAAATTGCAAAGCACGGAAGAATCACCAACATGAAGCGCACGCTTCTTCACAACGTTCCGGCTTTTAAGGCATATATGGAGTGGTATACTCTTTATGACCTTCTTGTTCCCGTTGTCGGCGAACGCGCAATGTCGCTTTATTCCTACGCAATTTCAAACGGAAACGACTGTCTTATCTGTTCAACGTTTTTCAGAAAGATTTTGATTGACTCCGGCGACGATCCGGACGATCCCAAAATTTCTGATACCGAGGAACTTCTCATTGACCTCGGCTCGGCAATCTGCGTTGATCCGCACAACATTCCGGACGAAATTTATGACAGACTCAAAGAAAAATTCACCGAAGAGCAAATTGTTCTTCTCATCGCCTTCGCCGGAATCATGTATGCAACCAACCTTTTCAACACCGTTGCAAAAGTTCCGCTCGACGATATCCTTTATAAATACCGCAAAAACGAAGATAACAAGGAGTGATAACAATGAAGGATTTTGAAAATAAAGTTGCTTTTATAACCGGTGCCGCTCACGGACAGGGCCGCGCAACCGCTCTTGCCCTTGCAAAAGAAGGCGCAGACATCGTTGCTTTTGACGTTGCAAAAAAAATTGAATACCCGAATTACAACTTCGGAACGAACGACGAGCTTGAAACCCTTAAAACCGAAATCGAAGCGCTCGGAAGAAAATGCGTTGTTGCTGTCGGCGACGTTCGTGACGATGCCGCCGTTACCGCCGCGGTTGAAAAGGCGATTGCAGAACTCGGAAAAATCGACATTCTTTTCAACAATGCCGGAATTTGTGCATATGCAACCGTTGACGAAATGACCGATGACGAATGGAACGCAATGATCGACATCAACCTCAAAGGACCGTTCAACGTAACCCGCAGAGTTGTTCCGTACATGAAAAAAGCGAAGAGCGGCGTAATCATCAACAATTCCTCCGTTATGGGTCTTCGCGGCGGAAACAGACTTTCGCATTACACCGCTTCAAAATGGGGTCTCACCGGTCTTACAAAGGCTTGGGCGATTGAGCTTGCGCCGTTTAATATCCGTGTTGTTAGCATTCACCCGACGGGTGTCAATACCCCGATGAACGACGGTCTTGCCGCAATGGAAGGCATGACCCCGATTGAAATTGCCGAACGTTCGGCGGGCAACCTTCTTCCCGTGCCTTGGATTGAGCCGCAGGACGTTGCCGACCTCGTTCTTTTCCTCGCTTCCGACAAGGCGAGATATGCAACGGGTTCACAATTCGTAATTGATGCCGGCCTTCTTTCGGTATAATTAAAAAAATACTGCCTCGTTGAATTTTGAGGCAGTATTTTTTTGTCTTAAAAATCCCCGCCGCAAAAATGAAAGCGGCGGGGATTTGTTCTTTTAAAATTCGTAATCAACGCTTGCTCTCGCCTCACGGACAAGGGCAACGTATGAAGAAATCTTTTTGTGTTCCGGATGGTCACGGTATTTGAGAACGTCCTCGAGTGTGTCAAACTCACTGAGAAGAACGGCGTCAAACATTGATTCCTTAGGATTGACGTTGAGGTTGACTTCCATTGAACGGAGAAAATCAATCTTCTCCGGAAGAGCCTCAAGCGCATTTTTAACAAGAAGAAGGTTTTCTTCCTTTGTTTTTCCTTCGGCAAAGGGCTTGAATTTCCACATTACAACGTGTTTAATCATGACAAATCCTCCTTAAACGGTGATTGCGTTCATTCTGCTGATGAGGCTGTCGCTTCTGACCGCGGACATGTTGTTGACGAAAATTACGTCGTCTGCGCCGACCTCGTTTGCAAGCTGAATGATGCCTTTTTGATAATATCTGTAATCAATAACATAAACTTTTTTGTAGTTGTAGACC
>JAUNFH010000214.1 GCA_030525185.1 Clostridia bacterium | reverse complement strand
CGAGTTTTGGAAGATTGCAAGCCGATAATGCCATTACTTACGGGCAGTTTGCAACAACGTTCACACACCGAAAGTGGCGGAAGATTCGTTGTTTTTCCGGGACTGTATAGCAGATATCTTTACTACGGAAAGAAAATGGTGGATTCCGCGACGGGTAAAGGACCGAGAAAAATTGAAACTTCGCCGGGCGAATACATTTTTCGGTATCCAAAAGGTTCTAAATTGATGGCAACCGACATTCCGTTAAAATATTCAAGGGCTGAAGCTGTGCCGGAATGGTTTGAAGTTGCCAAGAAAAAGAATCTGCAATACTGGACAGACGGTGTTGCAAGAATAGTCGGAGGTAAGAAATGACACCGCAGAAAAAAACGATTGATATTGACGGCTCGGAAGCGGTCAGCAAAGTTCTTTTGGACTTTTTGAACACATTTCCGGGCGTTGCCGAAAGCAAAAAGATTCTTTTCGCCACACTCTCCGAGGCGAGCGGAATCGGCTTTTTTCCGACAGCAGGAGCGGTTTTGCAAAGTAATACCGAAGATGTTACAGGACACGTCAAACAAGTTTGCCTTTATCCTTTTAATATCGTTTATCGCGCCGCTCTCAAAAGCGAATCACAAAGAATGAGAGCCAAAGAATGGCTTGATACACTCGGAAAATGGCTTGAAAAACAGGAGGTTACACTCGGCAAAGAAAAACACAAGATTAAAAATTATCCCGCTTTGAAAGCGGGAAATCGAACAATTAAATCAATTAACCGAACAAGCCCGGCTTATTTCAATGCGGCATATCAAGACGGCGTTGAAGATTGGCTTTTGTCTTGCACGGTTACATACGAAAACGAATTTGACAAATATTAAAGGAGCTGAATTTCAAAATGGCAAAGATTGAAAGAAAATATTTTGCACATTTCATTGACGCATCTTTCGGCAGCGGTTCAAGTCCGGAGTATATTCGTCTCGGCAAAGACCTTGAGGAATATAACATTGAACTTAACCCTGACACCGAAACCGTCAAGAACATCCTCGGCGAACAGAGTACAAACCACAAGGGTTATGAAGTCTCATCGGAAGTTGATCCGTTTTACGCCTACGCAGGCGATAAGCTTTACGAACAGCTTGCAAAGATTGCGAACGAGCGTCTGACCGGAGATGATTGCGCAACAACGGTTGTTGACGTGCTTTTGAGCAGCGAAGGAACAGTTGAGTGGGCATATAAAGAAGACGTTATTGTTGTTCCCACTTCAATGGGTGGCGACACTTCAGGTGTTCAGATTCCGTTCACCATTAACTACAACGGAAACAGAACGAAGGGTTCTTTTGACCTTTCGACAAAGAAATTCACAGCAGGCACATAATCATGGGCGGTTCTCAAATGAACCGCCTTTCTTTTTTATTTTAGGAGGTTTTGAAAATGGAAAACAATAAGCAGAACATCAAATCAATCGAAAGAGATATCAACGTAATTATTGTTGACGACGGTCTTGTCAACGTTCCGATTCGTAACAAAGCAGGAGAAGAAATCGGAGTTTTTTCATTCCGTCCGACAGACATGGGAATCATTGACCGCTTTAACGAAATGACGGCGAATTTTGAAGAAATTATCAAACCGCTCGAAGACATTGACATCAATCCGGACGGAACAGCAGATGAAAAGGAAGAAGCTCAATTTGTTGCACTGAAAGAGGCGGAAAGAAAGCTTTATGAAGTCTGCGACAAGGTTTTCGGCGGAAATATGTCGGAAGCATTCTTCGGCAAAATGCATCCGTTTTCAATCGTCAACGGAAAGTTTTATTGCGAAAATGCGCTTGAAGGAGTTGGAAATTACATCTCGAGACGTTTTGACCGTGAGGTTAAAAAGGTAAATAACCGTGTTGACAGGTATACACACGGTTACAGAACGGGAAAGCACAAGGGCGGTAAAAGATAATGCTCGGCGAGCTTCCCCGTTCGCTTGAAGTGAACGGAAAAGAATTCAAAATTCGCACCGATTACAGAGATGTTTTGAAAATTGTTTCAGCTTTTAACGACCGGGAACTTGAAGACGACGAAAAGGTTTATATCTGCTTGGTTATTCTTTTCAAGGACTTCGATAAATTGAAAAAAGATGATTATGAAGCGGCTTTCAAGGCCGCGCTTTCCTTCATCGACTGCGGACAAGAGCCGAACAACAGCAAGCCGGCACCGCACATTATGGACTGGGAACAAGACGAAAAGATTATCTTCCCTGCGATAAACAAGGCGGCCGGATTTGAAGTCAGAACGGCGAAATATGTCCATTGGTGGACGTTCATCGGTTACTATATGGAAATACCCGAAGGTATTTTTTCGCACGTTTTGAGCTTGCGGTTAAAAAAGGCAAAAGGAAAAAGGCTTGAAAAATGGGAAAAAGAGTTTTGGAGTGCAAACAAAGAAATTTGTGTTATCAAAACGAAACTCACAAAGGAAGAACAGGCGGAAAAGGACAAATTAAACGCCTTACTTGATTAAGGCCAAAGGATGGTGGTTAAATGGCAAACGGAAAAGCCGACGGTGAAATTCGGATTGAAACCGCAGTTGATTCAAAGGGTTTTCAAGCCGGTTGCGACAGCTTGATGCGTGCTATTAATTCACTTGCAAAAAAAACAAACACGGTCGGCAAGGCTATCAGAAATACCTTCAATCAGCCGCTTGAGGTTAACGTTGACACATCTTCGGCCGAAGGAAAGTTTTCTGCAATCAAAGCGAGAGCAAAACAGGTCAAGGAAGAAATCAACAAGATTGAAGCAAAATCGCAAATTAAAGCGCCGACCGCCAAGGTCAGCGACACACCGCTCAACACAAACGGCTTGAAAAAACAGATTGATTCTCTCGTTTTAAGCGTTGAAAGGCTTGACCCTGCGTTTCAAAAAGCTCTTTCGGGAAACGAAAAAGCAATCAGTGG
>JAUNFH010000213.1 GCA_030525185.1 Clostridia bacterium | reverse complement strand
GTTTTCCTTATTAAAGAGGGAATCATGGTTGTCGGCGGTCTTGTGATGCTTCTTATGAATATCCGTCCCGGCGCGGCCGAAATGCCCGGAAAGGTTGCAACCTGCACTTTTTACGGAGTAATGATTCTCGTAATCGCATTCGGTCCTGATGTCGGCGTACTCACAAACCTTTGGACAATGCCGGATATCATGACCGGAATTCTCGTTGTGATTGCCGCTTGCACCTGCGTTTTTGCTTTTGCGAGCTATATGCCGGAAACCTACAGACAGTTCCGCGATCACTTCAGAGAGAAGAAGGCGCAAAAAGTTTCAAAGTAATCAACTGAATAAAAAGCATTCTGTTTTTCAAGGAGTATACAATGAAAAAAGTAGTTTGTAGCAGGTGCAAAAAACGTCCTGCCGTGATATTCATTTCAAAAATCATTGACGGAAAAACCGTTCCGGAAGGACTTTGTCTTCAGTGTGCAATGGAGATGAACATCGGTCCCATCAAGCAGATGATGGACAGCATGGGAATCACCGAAGAAGATGTTGACGCTCTTTCCGAACAGTTCAGCAATATGTTCCCCGAATCGGACGAAGAGGACGGCGGATTTGAAGCCGGCGGTTCGCCGACCGTTCCGTTTCTTCAGGGACTTCTCGGCGACCTTCAAAACGGACTTCAGAACGGCCTTATGAATATGCCGAACGAAGGGACCCAAAAGGCCGAAAGCGAAGAGCAGGCTCCGCCGGTTCAGAACACCGAAAAAATGACTCGCAAGCAGCGAAAAGCCGCCGCAAAGAAGCGGAAATTTTTGAACCTTTATTGCACCGATCTCACAGCCCGCGCAAGAGAGGGAAAGATTGACAACATCATCGGACGTAACAAGGAGATTGCCCGTGTGACGCAGATTCTCTGCCGTCGCTCAAAGAACAATCCCTGCCTTATCGGTGAGCCGGGCGTCGGTAAAACCGCAATCGCCGAAGGACTTGCCCTCAAGATTGCAAGGGGAGAGGTTCCCGCAAGACTTGCGGACAAAGAAATCCATCTTCTTGACCTTACCGCTCTTGTTGCCGGAACTCAGTTCAGAGGCCAGTTTGAAAGCCGAATCAAAAACCTTATCGATGAAGTCAAGGCGAACGGAAACATCATTCTTTTCATTGACGAGGTTCATAATCTCGTCGGAACCGGTGACGCCGAAGGCTCGATGAACGCCGCAAATATTTTGAAACCTGCGCTTTCAAGGGGCGAAATTCAGGTTATCGGTGCAACCACCTTTACCGAATACAGAAAGAATATCGAAAAGGATGCCGCTCTTGAAAGACGTTTTCAGCCGGTTAAGGTTGAAGAACCTTCAATTGACGATGCAACCGAAATTCTTCTCGGAATCAAGAGCTATTACGAAAACTATCACCGTGTAAGAATCAGCGACGCTCTCGTCAGAAGGACCGTTGTTCTTTCGGAAAGATATATTACGGACAGATTCCTGCCCGATAAAGCTATTGACCTTCTTGACGAGGCTTGTACTTGTGCAAACCTCAGAAACAAAGCAATCAGTGATTTTCAAATTAACGAGCAGAAGCTTGAGGACTTGAAACTTGACGAAGAAGATCTTTACGCTCAGACCGATAACGTTGATTATGAAGCAATTGCGAATATCAAGTCCGAAATCGTGAAGTGTGAAGACGCTCAAAAGGAGCTTGAAGAAAAAGCTTCTGATAATGCCGTCAAAGAAGAGGATATCGCAAAAGTTATTGAACTGTGGACCGGTATTCCGGCGAGTAAGGTCATTGAAAGCGATCTCAAACGTCTTGCAAATCTTGAAGATACGCTTAAAGCGCGTGTGATCGGGCAGGACGAAGCGGTCAAAGCCATTGCTGCCGCAATCAGAAGAAGCCGCGTTCAGATAAGTCCGCGCCGCCGTCCGGCATCGTTCATTTTTGTCGGCCCGACAGGCGTCGGAAAAACCGAGCTTGTGAAGCAAATTGCAAATGAGCTGTTTAATACTCCCGAAACGCTTATAAGGCTTGATATGTCCGAATTCATGGAAAAGCACAGCGTTTCAAGAATTATCGGATCACCTCCGGGATATGTCGGCTATGACGAGGCCGGTCAGCTCACGGAAAAGGTCAGAAGAAAGCCGTATTCGGTAATTCTCTTTGACGAAATCGAAAAAGCTCATCCGGACGTTATGAATATTCTTCTTCAGATTCTTGACGAAGGCCGCATAACCGACGCACAGGGCAGAACGGTTAATTTTGAAAACACAATCATTGTCATGACCTCGAATGCCGGAAGCGAGCAAAAGAGCGGCGCTCTCGGTTTCGGAAAAGATAAGGGCGATGCAACGAAGGAACGCATTATGAAAGCTCTTTCGGATTTTCTTCGTCCGGAGTTTCTCGGAAGAGTTGACGAGATTGCCGTTTTCAATGCTCTTACCGAGGAGGACTATAAGAAAATTTCGGTTCTTCTTTTGAATGAGCTTAAGTCTTCGCTCAAAGAAAAACCGATTGATCTGACGTGGACCGACGATGTTCCGGAATATCTCGCAAAAAAAGCCGTTGTCGGAACGAGAGGCGCAAGAGATCTTAGAAATATTATCAGAAAAGAGATTGAGGATTCAATCGCAACGATAATCATTGATAATTATGAAAGCACCGTCAGCGCAATAAGTGTTGAGGTCAAAGACGGAAAGCTTGAAACGAAATATCTTTAAAATTAGCTCCGGGCGAAAGAAGAGGAAACGCTTTCGCCCGGAAACAAGTTCTGTTTTTTCCAATTGAGGGGATAGAACGGTAAATCAAAAAAGTTTGAAAAAAATCAAATTTTTTTGAAAAAAGTCTTGACTTTTGAAGCGCATTATAATATAATAATCAACGTTGCACGAGGTAATATGCGGGTGTAGTTCAATGGTAGAATCCCAGCCTTCCAAGCTGGTCGTGTGGG
>JAUNFH010000057.1 GCA_030525185.1 Clostridia bacterium | reverse complement strand
AAAAATCGTATCAAAAAATCATTGTCATTGTTATTTGCGGTAATAATGCTGCTCACAGGCGTACCTCTTGCAGGCGTTACCTCTCTTAACCTTTCCAGTATTGCTGATTGGTTTTCGACCACAGCACTGGCATCCACATACGGAGACCTCTCTTATGATATTTCAAACGGTGAAGCAATAATTACCGGTTGCAACAAATCAATCAGTGGAATTTTGAAGATTCCGTCAACTCTTGATGGCTATCCGGTAACGACTATTTATGAGGGGGCATTTAATAGTTGTACCGGTCTAACAAGCATACTAATTCCCGACAGTGTAATTAGTATTGGTGAGGGTGCTTTCAAGGATTGTACCGGTTTAACAAGTATACTAATTCCGGACAGTGTAACAAGCATAGGCGATTTTGCTTTCAAGGATTGTACCGGCCTTAAAACCGTTGAACTTTCGAACAGTCTGACATCTATTAGTGACGATACATTTATCGGTTGCTCCAACTTGACAAGCATAACAATACCAAATACTGTAATAAAAATAGGTATTAATTCATTTAGAAGATGTAGCAACTTGACAAGTGTAATAATAGGTAACAACGTAACGTCTATTCGCGACGCTGCTTTCTATGGCTGTTCCGAATTGACCAACGTAACAATTCCAAGCAGTGTGACATATATTGGTCGTGAAACATTTGCTTATTGCTCAAAACTAAGCAAAATAAGTGTTGATTCAAGAAATACGGTTTACCAAAGTCGAAACAACTGCCTTATCAATACAAAGGAAAAGAAACTCATTCGTGGTTGTAAAAACAGCGTAATACCGTCAGATGGAAGTGTAACAGATATTAGCTATGCGTTCAGCGGTTGTACAGGATTAACAAACATAGTTATTCCAGACAGCATAACGAGCATCGGCAAGTATGCATTCGAGGGTTGCACCGGCTTGACAAGCATAACAATTCCGGACAGCGTAACAAGCATCCGCGATGGTGCATTCTTCGGTTGCACCGGCTTGGCAAATATAACAATTCCAAATAGCGTAACATGGATTGGCTCTGATAGCTTCTGGGGTTCTGGGTTAATAAGCGTAATAATACCGAACAGTGTTACAAATATTGGCACTAAAGCCTTTTATGATTGTACTTCATTAAAGAGTTGTAAACTTTCAAACTCTCTTACATTAATTCCAAGGGGTTTATTTTATAACTGTTCAAACTTACAAAGTATTACACTTCCTGACAGTATAATATCTATTGGTTTCGTTGCCTTTGAACATTGTAGTAATTTGGAACATATTGATTTTGGAAGTTCCTTTCAAGCCGATAAAGGATATTGGGGAAATTCAATTTTTAGTGGATGCGAAAAACTAACATCATTCTCCGTATCTGAAAACAACAAAAATTATAAAACAATAGATGGTTTAATGTACACGAAAGATGGAAAAAAACTTGTACAGTGCCCCCCGGGTTATACTGGACAAGTAAAAATTCCAGATGGAGTTGAAAATATAAAAAGTGGTTGGGGAGGTTGTACTAAAATTTCTTCATATTACATTCCTTCATCAGTTAAAGAAATTGATCTGGCACAGTATCAAGTTGGTAGTAAAGTAATCGTATTAAAATATTATGATTGGCCAATTTATTGCTATGCTGGAACCAGTGCTGAAGAGTTTGCAATAGAAAATGATATTCCTTATTTTATCATCGATATTACACCCCCCTGCTCTCACACCTATGATTCCGGCAAAATAACCACCGTCGCAACGTGCAAAGCAACAGGCGTAAAAACTTACACTTGCACCCTTTGCAAAGCAACAAAAACCGAAACAATCGCAAAGAACCCGTCAAACCACGTCGGCGGAACGGCTGTCAAAAACGCCCAAGCCGCAACCTGCACCGCAAAAGGCTACACCGGAGACACATACTGCCTCGGTTGCGGGGTTGTGACGTTTAGGGGTACAGAAATTTTCGCAACGGGTCACGCCGATTCAAACAACGACGGAAAGTGCGATAACTGCGGAACACAAATCGGAACACCCGACACTCCGAACACTCCGGAAAAACCGTCACAAAATTGCTCCTGCAATTGCCACAAATCCGGAATTGCTCATTTCTTTTATCTCATTGCACGCCTGTTCTGGAAAATATTCAATACAAACAAATATTGCTCCTGCGGCACAGCCCATTATTAAACACACCCACTTCCCCGGCTTCGGTCGGGGATTTTAATTTTTCTTTATATCCGCTCCAAAATTCTGTAACTTTTCCTTGACTTTCCATGTCCGGTATGCTATCATTTAAAAAAGGATTCTGTCCGAAGAAACCATTCTCAGGAGGTAGAACACAATGGCAATTATTGAAAATTATCTTAAAAGTCTTTTTGAAAACGTTTCTCTCAAATCAATCTTCACCGGCCTCATTGCCGCAATCGTTGCTCTTTTCACAATGATTTCAACCGGAAACACCGGAAAAATCGCAATGAGAGTTGTCGGTGAAGTCAACACCAACAGCAAGGAAATAGTTGTTGAAATCAGCAACTATACCTTCAACACCGTTAAAGACGAAGCAGGCTATTCGGGATATAAACTTGAAATCAAGGACGGCGACGGCTGGAAGGAAGTTCCCATCCTCGGCGCAAACAAGGACATCGTTTACGGCGACATCAAGCCGCTCACCTCTTCAACAAGAATCATCAATCTCGGAACTCCGATTTTCGGAATCACCCTCCTCACCGCCGGTGATTACAGACTCACAAAGACCTTCCCGAACGGAGAAGTTGCAACGGCAGAATTCAACGTTGTTTCCGCCTCCGCTTCGCAGGCCGCATAAAATCAAAAAAACTTTCCCGACCGAATTTTCGGCCGGGATTTTTTTCGTTCAAAAGAAAGCCGCCGCAAAACGAAAAACGTTCGTTTGCGGCGGTTTTTTAATCTTTTTTGTCACGTTTGAGAAAATGAACAAAAACAAAAATTAGAATGCAGATGCATTGAAGAATCGCGCAGGGAATGAGAAAATATTTGAAATTCTCCATGAACACCGGATACGTCATGCAAAAGCCGACCGACCATATGATTCCGGAAACGCAAACGCATTGCCAAATCCGCTTCCACCAAAGCGAAGAAAAAACGGTCAGAACGATGAAAACCGCAACCGTCGCATACTGAAAAGCAAGCGGCGCATATGACTGAACCGAAGGGATGTTTTTGAAAACAAAAAAGGCAACCGAAGCGATGAAATATGTTCCGAGGGCGGATATGAACGGAATGAAAATGTGCTTTGCCTTTTTTCTTCCGATTCTTTTTTCATCGGTTTTTTCGGCTTCCTCGGAGTTTTCTTCCGGCGGTGTATATTCACAGTCAAGCAGGAAGTCAAGCGGAACGGAAAAAAGCTTTGCAATTTTGAGGAGCGTATATGCGTCCGGAATGCTCTCGCCGCGTTCCCATTTTGAAACCGCTTTATCGCTGTAATTCAGACTTTCTGCAAGCTGAAGCTGAGTGATTCCCTTTTCTTTGCGAAGCTCAATAAGCCTTTTTGCAAAATGATTTTTTATCTGTTCTTCATTAGTCATTATTCATTCTCCGAAAAGTTTATTATGCAGTCATAATTATATAACATTTTTTGCAACTTTTCAATCAAGGAACGTCAAAATTAATAAAACGGTTAAAAAGAACTTTTTTCCGCTTGCCCTTTCTCCCGGAAGAGAAACTTTTCGGCGAGCGCCCCGGCACCGGTATTTTTGAGGAAAACAACGTTGAATTCATGTTCTCCCGTCAGCGGCGGACAGGAAAAACGCCCGAAGCGTTCATCGTCTTTGACAACCGCTTCGTAAAGAAAGCTGATTCCGTCGCCACGGCGGACAAGCTCTTTAATCAGCTTGAACGAGCTTATGCAGGCACACTTTGAAAAAGCGTTCACCGAGTATCCGTTTTGAGCGAGTTCACGCTCAAGAATATTCCTCGTTCCCGACCCGCGCTCACGCAGAATCAGCCGTTCGGAAAAAAGTTCCTCAACCGAAACGCTTTTTCCCGAAAAACGGTGGTTCTTTTCGCAAATTCCGATGTACGGTTCCGTTCTCAAAAGAAAGCAGTCATATCTTCGTTTGTCAAAAATTCCTTCAAGAATCACAAAATCAAGTTCACCCGCGTCAAGCTGAGAAAGAAGGCTCGCCGTGTTGTCAACGAGAAATTCGAGTTCGTTCCCTTCGCGCTCAAGAAAACGGCGAACTTCCTCAAAAAGAATGTAATCTCCGATTGACTTCGTTGCGCCGATGCGAAGGAACGTTTTCGGCTTTTCATGAAGCGAATAAAGGAATTTTTCCTCGTTATATCTGAGCGAAATTGCATATTGCTCAAGGAGCGCACCTTCACGTGTTTTTTGAAGGCGACGCTTGCTGTAATTGAAAAGCCGAACGCCATACTGAACCTCAAGTGCCTGAATGTGCTTGCTGACCGCCGGCTGAGAAAGATTGAGTTTTTCCGCCGCCCGTCCGTAATGCATCGTTTTGCAAAGAGTCAAAAAAGTTTCAAGTTTTTGATCCATACGATCCTACGTTTCGATAACAAATAAGAATCATTTAATAAAAATTAATTCCTTTATTTTATCATAAAGCGGTGATAAAATAAACAGGCAAAAATAAAAAAGCGGAGGAATTCTCATGAAAAAAATTCTGAAATTTGTTCCGGGAGCCGCGCTCGCCCTCGTAATTGCGGCGGTTGCAAAGCTTCTTGAAATGCTTGAAGAAAAAGCCGGCCTTCATTTCATCGGCGCGTCGGTTATCGCTCTTTTCATCGGCATGATTGTCAACGCATTTTTCAAACCGAACGACGTCACCGCCCCCGGAATCAAGTTCACCTCAAAGAAAATTCTCAAATTTGCGATTGTTCTCCTCGGCGCAAGTCTCAACATCAAAACCGTTCTCACCGTCGGAAAATTTTCTCTCACCGTAATGCTCTTCACTCTCGCAACGTGCTTCGGTCTCGGCGCCCTCATCGGAAAACTTCTCGGTCTCAACTGGAAAACGAGCAGTCTCATCAACGCCGGAACGGGAATCTGCGGCGGTTCCGCAATTGCCGCAATCGCTCCGGTCATCGAAGCAACGGATATGGATATTGCATACGGTATGTCGGCAACGTTTTTGTTTGACATGGTAATGATTGTTGTTTTCCCGATTTTCGGCCGTCTTCTCGGACTTTCGGACGCCGCTTTCGGCCTTTGGGCGGGAACAGCGGTCAACGACACCTCAAGCGTTGTTGCAACCGGTTACGCCTTCAGCGAAGCCGCCGGAGATTTTGCAACGATGGTCAAGCTCACAAGAACGCTTGCAATCATTCCGGCCGTTCTCGTCTTTGCCGCAATCAACATTCATTTGAAAAAGAAAGCTCAAAAGGACGGCTCGGCGGTCAAAGTCAATCTCAAATCGGTTTTCCCGTGGTTCATTCTTGCCTTTCTTGCAATGTCCGGACTCACGAGTCTCGGACTGATTCCGGAAGCCGCGGCTTCGGTCCTCAAAAATATCAGCAAATTTTTAATGGTTGCCGCCCTCGGAGCAATCGGTCTCAACACAGACTTCAAAACGCTTTTTAAATCCGGCGCAAAGCCGATGCTCCACGGATTCATCATCTCGCTCCTCGTTGTTCTTGTTGCAATCGGCGTTGAATATATGATCGGCGTTGCCCCGACGGGAACACTGATGTAAGCTTAAAAAACGAACAAAAACTCCCGGCCTGAATAAAACCGGGAGTTTTTTTATTTGGTGGAGATGGCGGTAATCGAAACCGCGTCCGAAAACCGATCCGTCTGACTTTCTCCGGGTGCAGTCAGTCTTTTAAAATTCCCTCAAACCAACGCCGAAAGACAGGCTTTGATTCTTGGTAGCCCCTGATTCATGACGACCTACGAGGCGCTCGGCCGTTCACGTTCACTGCTTCGTGACGCCTGATGCTTCGCCGCAGTACTCGAAGCTCAGACGGGCTGCGTTAAGCAGCCTTCAATACTGTAGTATTGTCGTTTATTTTTAAAGTTTGTGCAGTTTAAAGTGGTTGCACAGGCACTACCCGCTTATCAGAGTTCAGAGTCCCCGTCGAAATCCTTTCATCCCCATATAGGGCAGAAAAACTTTTTCGGTTTGTCTGCTTTTTTATTTTATCATTTTGTGCGCTTTGTGTCAACGGAAGATTTTTGAAAAAAAATCAGTTTCTTCCGCGCATTTCACGCTCAATGTCACGCTTTGCGTCGCGTCTTGCGGCGTCCTCACGCTTGTCATAGTTCTTTTTACCTTTGCAAAGACCAATTTCAAGCTTTGCCCTTCCGTTAACAAAATATACCGAAAGAGGAATGAGCGTCAGACCCTGCTGCTTCGTTACGCCGAAAAGACGGTTGATTTCTCTTTTGTGCATGAGCAGTCTTTTAACGCGCATCGGGTCACGGTTAAAAATGTTTCCGTGTTCATAGGGACTGATGTGCATTCCGTTTGCGAAAATTTCGCCGTTTTCAATACTGCACCAGGAATCCTTGAGATTGACCTTTCCTTTTCGGATTGACTTGACCTCCGTGCCGAAAAGTTCAATCCCGGCTTCGTAGGTTTCAAGAACAAAATAATCGTGATATGCTTTTTTATTTTGCGCAACTTTCGGAATGTCGTTGCCTTTCGCCACGGGTGTCACCTCTTTCTTTGTTTTCGGTAATTTTTTTAAAGTTTTCGTCTGCCTTCAAGCGCCCTTGTCAGCGTAACTTCGTCGGCGTATTCAAGGTCAGCCCCGACGGGTACGCCGTAAGCAAGACGGGTAACGGTAATTCCCATCGGCTTGAGAAGACGTGAAATATACATTGCCGTTGCTTCGCCCTCAACGGTCGGATTCGTCGCCATGATGACTTCGGTAACCTTTCCGTCCGAAAGGCGGGCGATCAGCTCTTTAATCGTGATATCCTCCGGACCGACACCGTTCATCGGCGAAATTACACCGTGAAGAACGTGATATGTTCCGTTGTATTCGTGCGTGCGCTCAAACGCCATGACGTCGCGAGGATCTTCAACAACGCAGATTACGCTGTCGTCACGCGAAGTATTCTTGCAAATCGGGCAGAGTTCGTCCTCCGAAAGATTGCAACAACGGGCGCATTTTTTGATTTTTCGGTGAGCGTCAAGAATATTTTTCGCAAACTCCTCGGCCTGTTCGTCGCTCATTGAAAGGACGTGGAACGCAAGCCTTTGCGCGCTTTTGTGGCCGATTCCGGGAAGACGTTCAAATTGGTCGATGAGCCTTGCGAGAGACGCAACTTTGTAATCCGCCATCAGAACGGAAGGTTGAGTCCGCCCTTGAGAGCGCCCATTGCCTGTTCCATTGCGTCGTCGGCCTTTTTCATTGCTTCGTTTGCCGCGGCAATAATGAGGTCTGAGAGCATTTCAATGTCTTCGGGGTCAACAACGTCGGGCTGAAGGTCGATTTTTTTGATTTCATGTGCGCCGTTTACGGTGACTTCAACCGCTCCGCCGCCTGCGGAAGCGGAAAAATCGGTCTGTTCGATTTCTGCCTGCTTTGCTTCAAGCTGAGCCTGCATTTCCTGAATTTTTTTCATCATATTCATCTGGCCGCCGCCCTGCATTCCGGGAATTCTTGCTTTCATGTCTTTTGTCTCCTTTGAATTTATTTATTGAAAAATTTTTGTTTTTTTATTCAACGTCAACCCGAACGCCGAAATCCTTTGCCCTTTTCACAAGGTCCTGAAGGGGATCCTTCGGCTTTTCGGCTTCCTTTTTCTGGGTCGAAGCCGGGTTGTATATTCCCAAGCGATATTTCTTTCCGGTGACCCGGTATATCGCTTCCTTGACGTCCCGTCCGTTCGTTCCGACTTTGATGAAGGAAGCGAAGGTCGGGTTTTCGCTCTTGATGAGAACGAACTCTCCGTTCAAAAATGCCGTTGAACCGATGAGTACGCCCCAAAGAGGCTGATTGATTTGAGTGAGTTCCGAGAGAACCTGGGCCCAATCCGGAAAAACGTTCGCCGTAATATCGCCCTGCGATGCCGAAGCGGTTTCTTCGTTCGGTTTCGGCCCGCGGGGGGCAACCGGAGTTTCCCATGACGCGCGCTTTTCTTCTTTCGGCGGTTCCGGTTTTTTTTCTTCAAAAGCCGGCGGCGGAGCAAAGAAACTTTCGTCCGAAGGCGTAAAGTCCGTCTTCGGCGAAACGGGTTCCGCTTTCGTCGGTTCTTTTTTTGTTTCGCTTTGAACCGAAGGCTGCGGTGCCGTTCCTTGGGCGAACGAGCCGCTCTTCACGGCAAGTTCAAGCGCCGAAATGCGTTTCAAAATCGCTTCGTTGCTGCTGTCAAGCGCAGGCGAGGAAAGACGGATGAGAACCATTTCCATTTCGATTCTGCGGTTGACGGAACGTTTGATGTTCGCCGAAGCTTCCTGAAGAAGGTCGATTGAAAAAAGAATACCCTCAAGGGTAAAAAGTGAACTTTGCTTTTTATAGCTTTCAAGTTCGTCTTTCGTTGAAACAAGAATGTTTTCGGCGTTTCTTACGGTTTTTGCAATCATGAGGTTGCGAAAATGCATCGTCAGGTCGGCGCAAAGGCGCTCCATGTCGCAGGAAGCGGCATAAAGTTCGCTGAGTTTTTCGAGTGCCGAAGCCGAATCGTGGTTTGCAATGTCATCCGCAAGGTCAAAAAGGTGCTGCTTTCCGGCAATTCCGGCAACGGAGCAGACAACCTCGCTTGTGACGTGGTTTGAAGCGGAGATGCACTGATCAAGCGTTGAAAGCGCGTCTCTCATTCCGCCGTCGGCAAGTCTTGCAATCAAAACGGCGGCGTCTTCGTCAAGAGTGAAGTTTTCTTTTTCGGCGATGTAATTCATGCGCCTGATCATGTCCTGCGGAGCAACTCTTCTGAAGTCAAACCGCTGACAGCGGGAAAGAATCGTGACCGGAAGCTTATGGACTTCGGTCGTTGCGAGGATAAACATGACGTGTTCCGGCGGTTCTTCAAGCGTTTTGAGGAGCGCATTGAACGCACCGATTGAAAGCATGTGAACCTCGTCGATGATATATACTCTGTATTTGCAATTTACCGGAGCGAAGCCGGATTCGTCGCGGATGTCACGGATGTTGTCAACGCCGTTGTTGCTTGCGGCGTCAATTTCAACAACGTCCAAAATTGCACCGGAGTCGATTCCTTTGCAAATTTCGCATTCGTTGCAGGGGTTTCCGTCAACGGGATGAAGGCAGTTGACCGCCTTTGAAAGAATTTTTGCGCAGGTTGTTTTTCCCGTTCCTCTCGAACCGGTGAAAAGATATGCATGAGAAAGTTTTCCTTTTTCAATTTCGCTTTGAAGCGTTTTGGTGATGTGATCCTGGCCGACAACGTCGGAAAAAACCTTCGGTCGGTATTTTCTGTAAAGCACCTGATACATTCTTTTCACTCCCTTTTGCTCTGCAAAACACGAAAAATATGTTCGGTTTCAAATTTCAATGAAGACGAAACCGCCGTCAAACGCATCAAGACGAAGTAATGCCGGTTAAAATTTCGGATATTGCAGAGTTCTTTTTTCGTGCGGATAGAAAAACAGACAAGACACGTTCGCTTGGTCATACAGCAGCAGGCTTTGACTGTGTCGCACAGTATTTCCGCTTAATGCTGCTCGGTTCCCCGCCTGACATGGTTCGCGGTATCCTGTCGCACAGGACCCGTTGCTGCATGACCAAATTAAAGCATCTTGTCTTTAAGCCAAACGGCGCAGAACCGCTTTAGCTGATTTATTATAATATAAACGGGCGATAAAATCAAGGGGTTTTTGAAGTTTTTATCGCCGAAGGAAAACTTCTTTCAAAAAAGCATAAATAAAAACCGCGGCGAAAAACGCGCGGCTTCGGCTTTTTGAAGAGATGTTTTGACCGATGGGTTTAAACGTCGGTGTGAGACAACGCCTAAACCCATCGGTCGTCCGATTTTTGCTGGGGTGTGATTTCGGCCGGCAAACCGGCCACCGATTTTGTGAAAAGATGGGGTGTGCAGCAAGGCATCCGATTTTCCGCTTTCTCCTCAAAGCGGTTTTGCCTCGCAGTTGACGGTGATATAATATCAAATCTTTCATTTTTTCGCAACTCCTTCAAAGTGTAAAAAAATTTTTTTACACTAATTTACACTTATAGTTCCGAAGTCAAAAATTCATTATTCCGTAACGGTTTATTAACATTTTTTCGTTCCGAAACGGATCTTTTTCAAAAACCAAAGTCCGCTTTTTGGGACAGTCCGGCATTGACACACTTTTGGCCCTGTGATATTATTAATCAGTATTTGTCTTATATAATATTGTTTAAGAGAGGAACTTTTTTTCATGAGGTTTGGCGAATTGCTGAAAAAGACGCTGAAGGACATCGGGGTCTCGGTTACGAAGCTTTCTTCGGACACGGATTGCACCCGGGTATTTCTTTACTCCGTTTTCAACGGAGAAAAAAAGCTTTCCGAAGAAATTTTTCGGTTCATCATTTCAAAATATGATTTTTCCCCTCTTCAGGTTTCTGAACTCGAACGCCTTTTTTATATTGAAAACCTCAGCGAAACTCAAAAAAAGCTCCTTTCCGTTCTCAAAGATGAACTTGAAAATATCGGAAAAGAACACGCGTCCTCTTTGTTCCTTTCAAAGGAATTCACCGTTTCAAACGACGGAGTTCTTCTTTCCGGCTCTTCCGATTATTATTCCGCAATCGCCGCTTTCATCAAAAACGAGTCCGGAATCGAAAACAACGTGATATATACGAACTACTCCTTTTTTGATGTTCAGGCCGACAACATGATTTTTGACTTTGCAAAAAGCGCAAAGAACGGCCTTGTAATCAAACATACGGTCAGAATGGACAACGAGACCGCCATTGAAGAAAGAATCAGAAACGTTTGCTCCGCAGTCAAGTTTTCAAAACTCGGCCACATCACAAACGTTTCCGGCGGCGGAACAAAGGATTTCACTTTCGCTTCATATTTCATCGGAACAAAAACAATTCTTCAGTATGATCCGCAAAGCGAATGCGGCTTTCTTTCCGGGGACGACGTCATTATCAACGGATTCCGTCTCACGGCGTTGAAAAAGGAAAAAGAAAAACCTCTTCTCAACGGTTTTTCAAAAAGCGCGCTTGAGCTGAAAGACGTTCTTTCTCCGCTTCAAAAGAACATGCTTTCCTTTCTTGACTTCCGTTTCCCGGCGAATCTTTTCACAACGAAAAAAATACTCGGAGAAACACTCAGAGAGGAGCTTCCCTTCCACGACGAAATTCTCAAAACGTTTTGGGACCATCTCAAACATTTTCAGGGTGTCAAAGCTCCGGGACTTTTTTCTCAGCTCGGAATGCAGCGTTTTGCTCTCGACGGGGTTGCAAGCGACGCTTCGCCCGCCTTCCTTTCTCCGATTTCTCCGGAAAATCGGGTTGAGCTTTTCAGGCGGTACAAAGAGAGCATTGAGAAAAACGATTATGCCCTCAAAATCATCAACAGCGACGTTTTGAAAGTTACCGAACACTGCGCTTTTGAAATTTACAACGACGGTTTCTCGCTCCTTTTCCGCTCGGATATCAATCCGGAAGAGGACTTCATCGGCGGTTGCTATATCATCTATAAGGACGAACAAATCGCAAAGCTCCTTTTGGACTTCAAAGATTACATTTGTCTCAGCGACGCCGTTCTTTCAAAAAAATACGCAAAACTTTTCACCGAAGATCTTATCAATCATTGCCGCGCAATGATTAAGCCCGCCGAATAACCGCAAAGAACGCTTTTGCGTTGAGCTTCGGCCCTCACCAAAAGACGAACGAATGAAAGGAAAAGCTTATGTATTTTGGTTCCCTTTTAAAATCAACTTTAAAAGAAAACAAAATTCCCGTAACACACTTTGCTTCGGCAATGAAACTCAACCGTGTTGCGGTCTACTCCGTTTTCAACGGAGAAAAGCATCTTTCGGAAGATACGTTCAACCGTGTTCTTGAAACGTTCCCGTTCACTCCGGAGCAGGAAACCGAACTTCTTCGCGCCTTTCGTCTTTCAACGTTCAGCCGAAAAAAGCTTGAGGGCATGGAGTTCCTCGTTGATGAAATTGCGCGCATCGGAAAAGCTCCCGACTGCGGGGAAATCGAAAAAGAGCCGCTCGATTTTTCAAACGAAAGCGCGATTCTTTCAAGCGAAGCGCAGTACCATTCGGCAATCGAAGCCCTTTTGAAAATCGAAAGCGAGCACGGAAAAAGCACCGTTTACACAAACTATTCGTTTTTTGACGAACCTGCGGATAAAATCACCTTTGATTTCATCTCACAAGACGATTGTCCGCTTTCAATAAGGCACACAATCGTCAAAGGCAACAAAGACAATCTCAAAGAGCGCCTCAGAAACGGCTTTGCTTCAATAAAATTTGCGGTTCGCGGTCACGTCACGGATATTGCCGAAGAAAACGAGCAAACATATACGTTTCCCGTTCATTTTGCCGGCGAGCACGCGACGGTAATGTTCGACCCGAGAACCGGTCACGGCTTTTTCACAACGAACGGGCCTGTCGTCCGCGCATATTATATTTCCGCCGCAAGCAGGGACAGCGAACGTCCGCAGCTGAACCGTTTCATCGACGACCCGTTTGAGCTCAAAAGCATCACCGAACCGCTGATGATGTCGCCGCATATTATTTTTGAGTCCAATGTTCCGATTTGCTATTTCACGGAAAGAGATGTTCTTGACGAAACGCTCAAGAAAGGCCTTCCGAACAGAGAAATCATTCTCAGCGCGTTTTGGAACCATCTTCTCATCTGCCGAAGCATTAAAGCGCCGACGATTTTTTTGAAGAGCGCAATCAAAGTTTTCGCTCAGAAAGGAAAAAGCTATGAAGCGCCGAACACATTTTTGAACTTCATAAGCGTCAAGAACAGAAAGAAAATTCTTCTTGAAACGAAGGAAAGTATTCTCAAAGACGATTCTTCGATTTTCATTGTTGACGACGGAATGATTAACATCTGCGAAAACTTTGAAGTCTATAATTTTGACCGTTGCACAATGGTTGCATACGTCACCGACAAGCCAGGTTGCGACTTCATCGGTTCCGGCCTTTTCACCGTCAACGACAGCAGTTTTCTTCCGCTTCTCAATGACTTTTACGATTATCTCATCGTCAACGATTATCTTCTTTCAAAAGCCGAAGCCGCAAAAGCTCTTGACGAAGGAATTGCCCTTTGCGATGAAATGATTGAAAAGGGAATTGAATAATCAATTATTAATATGAAAAGCAGAGTTTGCATTCAATTGCAAATTCTGCTTTTGTTTTTTGTGGTTCTTTTTTGTGTACCTGTTTCAGTTGTTCATTTAACCGCACGGCTTCTTTTGAATTTTATATCCGACCGCTCCGCTTTTCTTTGGCTCACTCCTGTGAGGGAGCTGTCGGCTTGCCGACTGAGGGAGAGACTTCCTACGCTACGGCTTATTCTTTTGGTGTTGTTCCTTAAACCGCACGTTTCATCTTTAAATTTACACCCGACCGCTCCGCCGGGGGTACTTTTGGCTGTCGTCCCAAAAGTAC
>JAUNFH010000056.1 GCA_030525185.1 Clostridia bacterium | reverse complement strand
CTTATTAACTTTCCTAACATAGTTTTCAACATTTACGATGATAATTATTCATTATTCAGCGAAGTTGTGCATATACATTTTTGCCGGGCATTTATTCATTTCATCCGGAAATTGAAAAAACATTTGTCTTTTTCAATTCGGCGGAAATCGGAGGGAAGCGTAAAGTCCGGGTTCGGTTTTAAATTCCGCCCGGCGCTTTGATTCCGAGAGAAAAATTTTAACGGTTCAAAACACATGATTTTCGGCCGCAAAAAAGGACTGTTCCGATTTTTCGGAAACAGTCCTTTTTACATTTAAGCGGTTAAATTATTCGCCCTTCATTTCAAGGAGCTTTACGGTTCCGTTATAAGAAGCTTCGGAAACCTTTACCGAATCGAAGATTGCGTCAACAATGTCATCTTCGGTTGCGCCAAGTTCTTTTGCATAAGCGTTGTTAATGAAGAGGTTGAGATCCATGATGTCGGGAAGATTGAAAAGATCCATTCCGGAGTCAATCTTTCTCTTCTTGTAATCAAGAGCCGGCTTAATCATTCCGAACTTCATCATGAGCGGAGAAACGCTGACGATCTTTCTGTCCTTGCCCATTCCTCTTGCGTCATAAACGATTGAAAGGAATTCCTTCCATGTCTGATTATACATTGCGATCGGAAGAGCTTCAAAGCCTGCTTTCTTTCTTTCTGCGGCGCCGCAAATAACTTCACCGACCTGACGGCAGGTAAGCATTGCCGTGCCTCCCTTCGGATACATGGTGAACGGCCATTTATCCATGAAGGCAATCTGCTCAATGAGAACGGTCCAAACGGGCTTTCTTCCCGGCTGGGTTCCGAAGATATACGGAAGTTCAAGAACCGCGCAGCTGAAGCTGTCGTCGCAAGCCGCTTCGCAGACTTCTTCCTGCATAATTCTTGACTTGAAGTACGGGTTCTTGTCAACGAGTCTCATGTCGGGACGAAGCTTTGAAAGATATGAGAAGTATGAACCGAGAACAACAGCTCTCTTAACGCCTGCTTTTTTGCAAAGCGGGAAGATTCTTTCAAGGGGAGCAATGTTATACTTGTAATAATAGTTCATTACGGGAGCGGGGAATTCAACTCTTTCGTCAACGCCTGCAGCAAAGATGAAAACGTCGTTACCCTTGAGCATTTCAAGAATTTCATCGTCCGACTTTTTGTTGATGTCTCCGAAGATAATTTCCATTTCCTCGGGAATGGGAGCTCCTTCGGGAAGCGGCGGCAAAGCGACCGAAGTAACCTTGTGGCCATGTTTAATGAGCTGAATTGCGGCTTCGCAGCCGAGCAATCCGGTTCCGCCAATCATGAATACGTTCATTTTAATTCCTCCAATGCATTAAACTTGGTGTTATTTTTGCACTCATATATTATAGCAGTATTCACATTCAAAAGTCAACCTCTGCAACATCTTTAACACTTTGTTAACTTTTTATGAATTAAGAAGGGAATCATCTTTAAAAATCCGACTGCAACGCAAAGCGTTTTTTGCATCTTCCTTCTTTATGGGTACCGCTTTAAGTGGGTTCTTTAACCGCACGTTTTATCTTTAAATTTACCCCCAGCGGAGCGGACGGATGTAGATTTAAAAGAAAACCGCGCGGTTAAAGGAAGAACACCAAAAAAATAAGCCGTAGCGTAGGAGAATTCTCTCCCTCAGTCGGCAGAGCCGACAGCTCCCTCACTGGAGGGCGCCAGGGGAAAGCGGAGCGGTCGGGTGTAGATTTAAGAGAAACCCGTGCGGTTTAAGGAACAACACCAAAAGAATAAGCCACAGCGTAGGATTTCTCTCCCTCGGTCGGCTTTCCCAAAAGAAGCACCTAAAATTCTCAAAACCCACTGGATTTTTAAGTCGTTCGGTGCTATCATAATAAAAAATCAAAGAACCTAATATATATTGAAAAGGCGGAATAAAAAATGAAAAGAACGCTCATCGTTGTCGATATGCAAAACGATTTTATCACCGGATCTCTCGGAACCGAAGAAGCGCAGGGAATCGTAGAAAACGTAAAAAGAAAGATTGCACAATTCAAAGAAAACGGCGACGAAATCATCTTTACCCGTGACACTCACGGCGAAAACTACCTTTCAACCCCCGAAGGGAAAAAACTTCCCGTTGTTCATTGCGTAAAGGGAACATCCGGTTGGGAGATTGCCGACGGAATTTACGAAAGCGGCTGCGAAATCATTGACAAACCCTCTTTCGGATACACAGGTTGGAGCAGATTTGACTTTGAAAAAATCGAACTTTGCGGCCTTTGTACCGATATTTGCGTTGTTTCAAACGCTCTGATTTTAAAAGCATTCTTTCCCGAAGCCGAAATTTCCGTTGACCCTTCGTGTTGTGCGGGCGTTACCCCGAAAAGTCATAATGCCGCCCTTGAAACCATGAAAATGTGTCAGATTGAAATAAAATAACCGTCAAAAAAAGCAAAAGGACGTTTCAAAACCGAAAGCCGCAAAAATCAATCCGCGGGTTTTCGGTTTTTTGTTTTCTTCTTTTCGGCGAGCAGAAATTCACTTTAACATTGCTTTTTAAGGTGAGTCAAAATTCACTTTTGTAATAAGAATGAAATTGTTAATAATTTGTTACTAAATTTTTGGATTCCTGTACGTTTAATAAAAAACTGTAAATTTTTCACAAAAAACTTTTAATAACCTTTGACTTTTTGCTCAAAAAGTCTATAATTTATATTGTAACCGATGAATGCCATCGGTTATTTGCGGCTTTATCAAAGGAGAAGTTTGAAAAAGCTGTTCACAGTGGTTTATGGAGGAATCGTTATGAGGAAAGCAAAGAGGATAATATCAATTATATTGGTATTGGTTTTGTCGGTCGGAATTCTTTCCGTCGGCGCCGTTTCAAAAGAAGACGAAGGAAAGTGGATTGCCGCTTGGGGAACGTCTCCTGTTGATTTTTATATCTCGCTCGCGGATTATGCGGACGGATTCATCGTCAACGGAAAAATCCCCGCCGGTTCTCTTTTAAGAACGGAACTCACCGTCACGGCTGCCGGAGAAATGCTTCGCCTTAAGTTTTCAAACGAATACGGCGACAAAGACGTGACGTTCTCGCGCGCCGTTGTTGCAAAAACGAACACTTCCAAAGCCGGCGCAATCTGGACAACAACGAAACGCTCAATCACCTTTGACGGAAGCGACAGCGTTACGATCCCGGCCGGAAAAACCGTTTGGTCGGATCCGATTGCAATGGAAACCGACGCTCTTGACAAGCTCACCGTCAGTATGTACTTCACGGAAGAAACTTATGTCAAAACCTGCGGCCTTTTCGGCGGCCAAACATATTTTTCATATTCCCTTCCGAAAAAGTCCGATTCAAGATACATGACCAATCCCTCTGAAGTCAGCATCGCAACCGGAACGAATACTTATCACATCATTCCCTTCCTTTCGCAAATTGACACTTATGCCGAAGAGGACGACGCTTATTCCGCTGTTTTCATCGGAGACTCAACGCTCGTCAACGGAATGACCGGTTATCTTTCGACCCGTCTTGTTGACGCAGGCGAAAAGGATATCGCAATTATCAACAAAGGAATCATGGGAAACCGCCTTTTCTACAAAGGAAACGGCCTCATCGGAAACCTTTACGGCGACGCACTTCTTGACCGTTTTTCAAGGGACGCTTTGAGCGTTACCGGCTGCGAACTCATCATCGTTAAAATCGGCGTCAACGACATTCTTCATCCCTCGTCAAAAAGCATGGGAGACAAAGCTCCGTATGTTTCGGCTCAGGAAATCATTGAAGGCTATAAAAAACTCGTTGAAAAAGCGCATGAAAACGGAAAACGGATTTATTTCATGGAAATCACTCCGTGGAACGGCTACGTTCGCGACATTCTCGGAAACAAAAACGACATTGTTTGGACCGAAAGTCTTCAGGCAATGTGCGACACCTGCAACGCCTGGATAAAAACCAACGACGTTGCCGACGGATATATCAATTCCGACTCGCTCGCAAATCCGAACAACCCGACTTCATTCCTCGATCAGTTCACCCGCGACGGAATCCACTTCACCGAAACCGGCGCCCTTGCTTTTGCCGACTGCATCGACATTGAAAAGATTTTCGGAATTGAAAATGCACGCACCGCATCGGAAATTTTCGGAATTGATCCTTTCCAGGTTTCAACCTCGGAAACAACAAACAAAAAACTCCTCAAGGTGAAAAACGTTCTCATGATCGTTCGCCAACTTCTTTCAACGCTGAAGATTGAATATGAACCGCTTCACAGATTCCTTGACAAAATCATCAATTCGCTTCCCGACGGAAACGACCTTGCGGAATCTGCCGAAAAAGCGGTGAACAAAGTTGCTTCGATCCGCACTTAAAAAAGCAAACAACAGAGAGAGATTATGATATAGCGAAGCTTCCGGTTCTTTTCCGGGAGCTTCGCACTTTTTTCCGTTTTTTTTCAATCCAAAAAAGAAACGCAGTTTCTCGTTTCGTCAAAAAAGTTTTTCTTTTTGAAATTGCAAAATGCTTTTTCCTGTGTTATACTGAACTCACCGAAAAAGAAAACGAAGCAAAAATGGCAAACGCAAATTGACCGTCTGCCTCATTGCCCTTTTTCTGATTGTTTTTGCGATTATTCTCAGAAACACAAATTTTGAAAAACACCATCTCCTTCCCGGAGTCGGCGACAGTTTCGTCTTTGTCTGTGATTCGGCAATCCGTTCACGGACTGCGCCCGGCATGGGACAAATCAATCTGCATAATAATAAATAAAGGAGTTTTTATCATGGGACTTATTAAAGCAGCTGTGGGAGCCGCAGGCGGCGTTCTTGCCGATCAATGGAAAGAGTTTTTCTATTGTGACTCGCTTGACAAAGAGGTTCTTGCCGTCAAAGGACAAAAGAGAGTCAGCGGACGTTCCTCAAACACAAAAGGAAACGACAACATCATCACCAACGGCAGCGGAATTTCCGTTTCGGACGGTCAATGCATGATTATTGTCGACCAGGGAAAAATTGTTGAATACTGCGCCGAACCGGGCGTTTTCACATATGACGCCTCAACCGAACCGAGCGTTTTTTCCGGCTCTTTCGGCGAAAGCCTGAAGGAAACATTCAAAACAATCGGAAAGCGTTTTACATACGGCGGAGATACCGCAAAGGATCAGCGCGTCTATTATTTCAACACAAAGGAACTTCTTGACAACAAATTCGGAACGCAAAACCCGATTCAGTTCAAGGTCCGTGACGACGAGATTAACCTCAATCTCACAATCGGAATCCGTTGCAACGGCGTTTATTCCTACAGAATTTCAAATCCTCTTCTTTTCTATACAAATGTTTGCGGCAATATCTCCGACGAATACAGAAGAGAAGAGCTTGACTCAACCCTCAAAAGCGAATTCCTCGGCGCTCTCCAACCTGCGCTCGGAAAACTTTCCGCAAAGAAAATGGATTATACGGAAATTCCGATGTATACCCTTGAACTTGCCGACGAAATGAATGCGTTCCTTTCGTCAAAATGGAGCGGCCTTCGCGGACTTTCAATCGTTTCAATCGGAATCAACAGCGTCACGGCTTCGGAAGAGGACGTCAAAAAAATTCAGCGGCTTCAGGAAGCAACGGCAATGGGAAGCAATGCCTTTGCAATGGCCGGCCGTCTCACGAACGCTCAGGCTCAGGCAATGGAAGACGCCGCAAACAACCCGAACGGAGCAATGGCCGGATTCATGGGAATGGGCATGGCTCAACAGGCCGGCGGAATGAACAATATCGGAAATCTTTACAACATGGGCGTTGAACAGCAATCAAGAACGCAACCGCAAGCACCGACTGCGAACGCATGGAAATGTTCCTGCGGCGCAACCGCAACGGGAAACTTCTGCCCCGAATGCGGCGCAAAGAAACCGGCCAGAGACGGAAGCTGGACCTGTTCCTGCGGAGCAGTCAACAAAGGAAGGTTCTGCACAAACTGCGGCGCAAAGAAGCCGGAAGGCTCTCCGCTTTACCGCTGCGACAAATGCGGCTGGGAGCCGGAAGACCCGAAAAATCCTCCGAAGTTCTGTCCGAACTGCGGCGATCCGTTTAACGAAAACGATATCAGATAATTCAAGCGCCAAAAGGAGAACATACAATGGGTCATATCGAAGAAAACGACCCGATTATTACGAAATTTCTCAATTTGATTTCCGTTGTCACGGAAAAATAATTTTCTCAAGACAGCATTTCTTTCAGCGGTCAGCAAAAAAGATAATCAAAAAAGCCGCTTTGGCGGCAAATCGGGAGGTAAGCAACATTGAGTGTAGTACAAGAATACAAATGCCCCTGTTGCGGCGGATCGGTCGAATTCGACAGCACAACTCAAAAAATGAAGTGTCCGTATTGCGACAGCGAATTCGACATTGAGGCGCTCAAACAAAACGAAGAAAAACTCGGCGAAAGCAAAATGGAATGGAAGATGTCCTGCGACGAATGGAAAAGCGGCGAAGAAAGTTCGCTTCGTTCATACATCTGCGAATCCTGCGGAGCGGAAATTGTTGCCGACGAAACCACCGGCGCAACTTCCTGCCCATACTGCGGAAACAACGTCGTTTTGAAAGACAGGTTTTCCGGCGGACTTCGTCCGGATTATATCATTCCCTTTAAACTTGACAAAAAGGCGGCAAAAGAAGGCCTTTTGAAACATCTGACCGGAAAAAGGCTTCTTCCGAAAGTTTTCAAAAGTCAGAATCATATTGACGAAATCAAAGGCGTTTATGTCCCGTTTTGGCTTTTCGACGCGGATGCCGACGCGTCAATCAAGTATGACGCAACGACGGTTCGGGTTTGGAGCGACGGCGATTACGAATATACCGAAACGAGCCATTATGCGCTCCACCGCGCAGGCTCATTGGGGTTTGAAAAAATTCCGGTTGACAGCTCTTCAAAAATAGACAACACTTTGACGGAAGCAATTGAACCGTTCAATTTCAACGACCTCAAACCGTTTGAAGCGGCTTATCTCGCAGGATATCTTGCCGACAAATACGACGTCAAAAGCGACGACTGCATTGTCCGCGCAAACGAACGCATCAAATCTTCCGCCGAAGAAGCGTTCCGAAAAACCGCAACAGGCTATGCTTCGGTCACTGCGAGAGAAAGCTTTGTTCATCTCCGCAACGGTTCGGCAAAATATGCTCTTCTTCCCGTTTGGGTACTCAACACAACGTGGCAGGGAAAAAAATATGTTTTTGCAATGAACGGACAAACCGGAAAATTCATCGGAGACCTTCCCGTTGACAAAGGCGCGGCGGCAAAATGGACGCTCGGACTCACTGCGGCGATCGGTGCGGCAAGTTACGGCATCGCATGGCTTTTATGGCTCACCGGAATTATAGGAGGTTAAAAGATGAAAAAACGGATTCTTTCTTTATTCCTTGCGCTTCTTATTACTCTTTCGTGCGTAATTTTCGTCGGTGCGGCGGATTTTCCGTCCTTCGTTGTTGACTACACCGAAACGCTTTCGCAAGATGAGATTTATGCCCTGAACGAGCTTTCAAACGGCTACTATAAAAAATACAACACCGAAATTTCCTACGCCCTTTTTGAAGGAAACGATTCCGAAGAGATCGTAAGCCAGGCCGAGGATCTTGAACCGGCAACGGACGCCGAAAGCCGAATTCTTCTTGCCGTGAACGACGATTACTGGTATGTTGTCTCTTCGGGAACAATCGGCGACTCGATTGACGACGATGTTGAGGAAACGTTTTTCGACTTTTCGGTCGGCGACGACCGCTACGACGGTATTCAGTCCTACATAATCAAAGCGGGAAATTATGTTTCCGATTTTTTTGACGAACCGGAAACCGAAACAACAAAAGCTGAAAAAACAACCGCTGTTTCTTCAGCGGATTCTTCGCTTAAAAATCTTCCGAAACCATCAAACAACATTAACTTCACCGGGAAATATCCGCACATAATGGACACGGCAAAGCTTCTTTCAAAGGAAGACGTTGCCTCGCTCGAAGAAAAACTTTCAAAAATCAGCGAACAACAAAAACTCGAACTTGTTGTTGTGACGACGCAGAACAGCGAAGGTTTTGAAGTTTCCGATTATGCCGAACGTATTTTTACAACTTGTGATTACGGTTACGGCGAAGCAAAAGACGGCATTCTTCTCCTTCTCAGCATGAAAGAGCGTGATTGGTACATTGCGACCCACGGTTACGGAAAGACGGTTCTCCCCGATTGGCAGGTTGAATCCGTCGGAGAAAAAATAGTTCCCGATCTTTCGGCAGGCAACTATGCAGACGCTTTTTCGTCTTTTGCCGACGAATGCAACGATTACATTGAAACGAAAAAAAACGGTGACGTTGATTTTGATTCGGACGGAAATTATTCACGCGCTCCGCTTCCGATTATCGTTCTTCCGATATGCTTCGGAATCGGCCTTATCATTGCGCTTATAGTTGTCGGAATTATGAGAAGAAAACTCAAAACCGCCGTCAGACAAAAGGAAGCAAACAACTATGTCAAAGACGGAAGTTTCCGCGTTACCGAATCTTACGATCAATTCCTTTACAGCAACGTTACCCAAACAAAAATTTCAAGAGATAACAACGATTCTTCCGTCAGCGGAGGAGGCGGCGGTGGCAACAGCTCTTCCGATTCTTCATTCGGCGGTGGCGGCGGAAAATTTTAAATCAAGGATATGTCATGAGTTTTTTTGATAAATTGAAAGTGAACTGCCGATCACCACTGTGTACCGAAAGTCCCATGTTCCGATGCCGACAGTCCGCGTCCGATTAAACTTCGGCAATGCTCAACGACGGAAAACGGTTCCGTTGAGAACAGTTTTTTCTCAACGGAATAAAGCTTCCGAAAGAAAAGGCCCCAAGTTTGACAACAAAACGACCGCTTCGTTTAAAACACCGAAACGGTCGTTTTTCATTTTAATGTTTCCTTTCTTTTTGCCCTTCTCACCCGATTTATGTGCCTTTCAAAACTGCCCTTATTCAAAAGCTCCGTCAAAACAAGCTGTTCAAAAGTCGGAACGGTACAGGAATAAAAGCCGAGTTTTTCATTGAAAGGTTCAACGAGTCTCTTCGGAAGAACCATATATCCGACACGAAACGAAGGTGAGATTGTTTTTGAAAAAGTATTGAGATAAATCACGTTTTCGCTTTTTGAAAGGACAAAAAGAGTTTCGGCCGGCTTTGAGGAAACCGAAAATTCGGAATCGTAATCCGATTCAACAATGAATCTTTCACCCTTTTCCGCCCAGCGGATATACTCGTGTCTTTTCGTTGCCGACGCCGTGACGCCGGTCGGAAAGCTGCGGTATGGCGTTGTGTGAAGGACGTCGGCCTTTGTTTTTGAAAGAGCCTCACCGTCAATTCCGTCGTCCGAAAGAGGAAGAAGTTCATATTTCACTCCCGACGCACGATATATCTGCTCAATTTTTTCATACGACGGAAATTCAATCGCATAAGTTTTTCCTCTCCCGAGAAGATCGATTATCATTGAATAAAGATATTCCGCACCGGAACCGACAACAATCTGATCGATATCAGCAAAGATTCCCCGGTTGCGTGCGAGATAGTAGCGAAGTGCGGTCCGAAGCTCAACGCAGCCCGGATTGGGCGATTTTTTGAGAATCGATTCCCCGTAATCGGTGAGAACTTTTCTCATCGTTTTGCTCAAAAGAGAGACCGAAAACGACGGTCCTTTTTTTGAATTTTCCGATGCGCCAAAGGCGGCTTTTTTTCTTTCATCGTTTTCCTCTTTTCCGGAAACGGCGAATCCGTCCGAAGAACGGAACGAAACAAAGTATCCGCTTCTTTCCTTCGCTTCCGCATATCCCTCATCGCACAAAAGCGCATAAGCGTGTTCAACGGTAATCGTGCTTACGCCGACTTCTTCGGAAAGAAGTCTTTTTGAAGGAAGCTTTTCGCCGTAATCAAAAGCTCCGCCTATGATATCGTCGCGAAGTTGTTTGTAAAGTTCAAGATAAACCGGTCTTGACTTTTTGTCGATTATGTAATTCATCTGGTTATATTATTTTCTCCGTTTCTGATTATTTTATATTATCAGGCCTATTGTATAATATAACAAATCAAAATTCAAGGAGTAATTTAAAATGCAAGCAAAAATTGACAAAAAAAGATCGGTAGTTTGGCTTTGCACAACGGCAATGCTCATGGCTTTGAACGTTGCGATGAGTTCTTTCGGCGTTCCCGTTCCGGGCGGCCACCTTTATCTCAACGACATTGTCATCTGCGTTGCGGCAATCATTCTTGATCCGCTCGGCGCATTCATGGTCGGCGGCGTCGGCGCCTTCCTCGGAGACTTTTTCTTCTATCCGACTCCGATGTTTGTTTCGCTCGCAACCCACGGTTTGCAGGCGATTGTAATTTCGGTCTTCTCCCATTACGTTCTCAAAAAACGTCCCGCTCTCGCTTCGGGAATCGGCGTTTCGGTCGGCGCGGTCATAATGGTTGTCGGCTATTCTCTCGGCAGAGCATTCATTTACAGCACACCCGAATATGCCGTAATGAAGCTTCCTTATCAGATTCTTCAGGCCGTTGTCGGCGCAGTGATCGGAATGCTTCTTTGCTGGAAGTGCGGAATCAGAAAGCTTTATAACAAGGGACTTAACAAATAAAATATTTTTAATCAAAACGACCGAATCTTACCGAAGGTAAGGTTCGGCTTGTTTTTAGGGGGAATTTTCGTTGAAGAAAACCGAAATAATAATCGGAGCGAAAAACGCACTTCCGATTTGTCTGAGCGTCATTCCCGTCGGAATTTCATACGGAATTCTTGCAATAAAGGCAGGGATGACAACTTTTCAAACCGTACTTATGTCCGCGCTTGTAATGGCCGGTTCGTCGCAATTGACAGTTGTCGGAATGCTTTCAAGCGCTTCCGTTGCCGGAATGATTATGGCAACATTTTTTATTAATCTTCGCCACATTGTAATGAGCAGTTCGGTCATGAACCGTCTCAAAAATTCATCTTTGGCTTCAAAGCTCGTCTGTTCATTCGCTTTATGCGACGAATCGTTCGCCGTTTTTTCCGTTTCAAAGAGCAATGAGAGCGGATTTTTGTTCGGTGCAAATTCAGCGCTTTATTTGTTTTGGATATTAAGTTCTTTTTGCGGCTGCATACTCGGCCGTTTTTTGCCCGAAGTGATTTCAAAAAGCTTCAACGTTGCCTTTTATGCATCGTTTCTCGCAATGCTGATTCCGAACGTCAAAATGAAGAAAGGCCTTTTGATTCCGATTCTTCTCTCCGCAATCGTCAACACCGTTCTTCAGCTGTTTTTGCCTTCAAACTACTGCGTAATTATTGCAATGATTTTCGGCGCATTGGCGGGAACATTTTTGATTAAGGAGGATGAAGAAGAAAATGAAAAGCCGTGAAATATTTTTACTGATCTTCGGAATGGCCGCCGTCACATATCTTCCCCGCGCTTTGCCGGTGTTTATAATGGATAAAATCAAAATTTCAAAAAAGGCGGACCGATTCTTAAAACTCTTGTCGTATTCGGCAATGTCGGCTTTAATTTTTCCGGGAATTTTTTCAATTGATTCCGCATACCCTTTTTTCGGAATTGCCGGAGGAATTACGGCAACCCTGCTCGCTTTAAAAAAACGCCCTCTCATTGTTTGCGTCCTTTCCGCCGTTGCGGTGAATTGCGGTTTTTATCTTGTTTTTGGGGGGGTGATTGATCAAACAAAGAATTCTATAGTTGTTTAATTGGTTTTATAATTAAAATTATTTCTTTCAGATTTAATTAGACCTATCATACAAGCTCGAATATTTACCATTTTTTTCAATCAATTCATTGTGAGTTCCACACTCAATAATGCTTCCATGTTCTAACACATAAATCTTATCGCAGTTTTTGATCGTTGATAATCTATGCGCTATTATAATACAGCTTAAATTCTTGTCATATTCGCTCAAACTATCACGAATTGACGACTCTGTCAATGCATCCAAATTACTTGTTGCCTCATCCATAATCAGTATCTGCGGCTTTTTTATCAACGCTCTGGCTATTGCTAATCTTTGCCGTTGTCCACCAGATAGATTTACTCCGTTTTCATCTAAAAACGTATCATACTTTAAAGGTAAATTTTCAATAAATTCATGACATTTTGTTATTTTACATATCTCAAAAATTTCGCCATTTGTAATTTTGGGATTAGCTAACTTTAAATTGTTTAAAATCGTATCAGAGAACAAAAATGTCTTTTGATCAACATATGCTATACTATCGCGCCAATCACCGATAGTATAGGTTTCTATATCTTTACCGTTTAAAACAATTCTACCCTTTTCAGTATTATAGAAACGCAAAAGTAATTTTGCAATTGTTGTTTTTCCTGAACCGCTTTCACCAACAAAAGCTACTCTTTCCCCGGCGTTTATCGCAAAAGAAACATCATCCAAAACTAAATTTCTGTTTCCATATCTAAAGCTAACATTACAAAACTTTATTTGTTTAAAAGTAATTTTTTCCGATTTATTTTTTCTGATTTCCTTTTTTTCACACAAAATGTCATTCAATCTGTCGGCTGCTATAAATGCACTTTGTATCATCGGTTGCAACTCAATAAGATTTTTAATCGGCAATGTAAAATACGACAGCAAAGCATAAAACGACATCAATGCACCGAGAGAAATTATATTTTGTCTCACCAACATAAAACCAAGCCATAAAATTAGTAAAACTCCGGACAAATCAATCATGTCACATAAGCTGTCTTGCGAATACGAAATAATACAGTTTTTATATACGCTTTTAATTAATTCCTTATATTTTTTTCTGTGCTTATTCTTAATTGTTTTTTCAGCCTGATTAGCCTTTATTGTTTCAACACCATCAATTGTTTCTTTAAAAAACGATTCAACCTTTGCGTTGTTTTCCATAACACTACGATTTGATTTTTCTATTGGTTTTTTATAACAAATAACAATAAAAGCATATAAAAAAATAATTGCAAATGAAATCAAAAACAAAAGTCTGTTTTGTCTGTATAGGATTATTCCGCATGCAACTACCATTGTTGAATCCATAATTAGAGTCACAGCCGAACTTGAAACAGCATTTCTTATTATTGATGTATCCGAATATCTGGACAGATATTCTCCTGTATTTCTCATTAAAACACTGGAAACAGGCATATCTACAATGTGATTATAAAAACTCAAAACCAACTTTACATCTATTTCTTTTGTAAGCTTTGCCATCAGCAAACATCTAAAGAATTGAATAATTGTCTTTATTAAATATGAGCACAAAAGCGCCAAAAAGAAATAGTTGAAATTTTTTCCGCTCTCGCCAATTAACGTTGAAATTTTTTCTGTTATTCCAAAGGTTGATTCATGATTACTTGTTGCAATACTAAAACTATCAATAACTGTTTGAAAAACAAAGGCTCCGATTATTCCAATAACCGCGATAATCAAAGAAAATAATAGAATTATACATATCTTAACATAATTTCCATTCAACAAACGAAAGAAATCTACAAATTTTCTATTATCTTTTTTTAGCGGCTTAAAACCT
>JAUNFH010000055.1 GCA_030525185.1 Clostridia bacterium | reverse complement strand
ATCAAACTTTCCAAAGCAGAACGCAAGAGCCTCATTTTCATGCTCTTCTCGCTCTTCTTCCTTTTCTGCGCTTCAAACGCAATCACAACGTTCTTCTCGCTTTTCGCCGCAGAAATTCTTCACCTTAAAACCGCAAAAGCAACAATTCTTATGGCAATTTTCGGCCTTTGCTCCGGACTTGCGGCAATCCCCGCCGGAAAGCTCGGAACGAAATGGGGAAGAAAGAAAACGATTATGGCCGGTCTTTGCACTTTCCTTGCCGTTTTCGTTGTCTTTTTCGGAGTGTTCACCGTAATGCTCGCTTCGGACGGACTTTCAAGCGGAAAGTATGTTGCGGCGAACAAGGTTTATGCGAACATTGAAGGCGCAATGAACGACATCAACACCGCAAACAAAAAGGCCGCAGGCGAAAGCGGAGCCGAATTTGAAACGCTCGACCTTGAAGGTTACGTTGAATACCTCAAAAATCCGACCGAGGAAAGCCCGTATTCGGAAGTTGACGCTTCGCTCAAGGAGAGCACAAACGGCGGTTACAGCCACGATTCTCTCATTGCAACGAGCCGCGACGTACTTGAAAAGGACGTTGCCGACGGCGATTACGCCGGTGCGATGAAAAACATCATGGAAGCCGTTGACGGCGTTGTAAAAATTCTCGGTGTTTTGATTTTCCCGGTTCTTATTCTCGGCGGTGCGGCGAATATGTTCATCACCGTCAACACCCTTCCGCTCGTTCTTGAAATCGGCGGACTTGAAAAGGTCGGAACATTCACCGGATATTACTACACCGCAACGTTCTCGGCTCAGATTGCTTCGCCGATTGTTTACGGCTTTGTCGCAATGGTCAGCGGAACGTATATGTCGCTGTTCTATTACTGCCCGATTGCGTTCCTTCTTTGCATGTTCTGCATTCTCTTCGTCAAACACGGCGAGGCGATTCCGCAGGAAGTTGTTGACAAAATCGAAGAAGAAAACGCCGATTGATCAATTGAAAATCAAAACTGCCGCAACGTGAATTTCGTTGCGGCAGTTTTTACTGTCCGTAATATGCGTCGGCGCGTATTATGAAATCAAATTATAAGGCGGCTCAAAGAACCTCTTGCAAAAACCGAATTGCCTTTTCAAACCATCCTGCGGCGGTTGTGTTTCTCGCAAGGCCGATTCCGTGTCCGCCCCTCGGATAGCGCATGAAAACGTGCTTTACGCCCATTTTTGAAAGCCGTTCGTCAAGGCGGATACTGTTGCTGATCGGAACGGTTTTGTCTCCCTCGCAATGCCAGAAAAATGTCGGCGGATAATTTTCGTCGGCAATGAGTTCAACCGATTTGTCCGCCTGTTCTTCCGGCGTTGAATGAAGGCCGAGAAGGCGAAGACGCGTAATTTCGTGCGTCTCCTCTTTCATGCTGATTACCGGATACGCAAGAATAACGGCGGACGGTCTGAGCGAATATTGCCTATTGTGGTAAACCGATTCAAATTCTTCAAATCTTGCGGCGAAATAGGCGCAAAGGTGGCCGCCGGCCGAAGAACCGCAAAGAATGATTTTTTCCGCGTTGACGCAGAATGCGGCCGAGTGAGCCTTAACAAAGCAGATTGCCCTTGCAAGGTCTTCCATCGGGTTCGGGTAATGCGCGTTTGCCGCAACGCGGTAGTTGAGCATAAAAACGTTATAGCCGGCCTTGTTGAAAGCCCGTGCGTAATCGCCGCCTTCATTGTTGAAGGAAAGAAATTCGTAAGCTCCGCCGGGGCAGACGATTACGGTCGGCGCGTTCTTTTTGATGAGGAACGGAATCACGTTTGCAAAAGCGCGGGAAGGCTCTTCTTCGATTTCCTCTTTTGAGTAAATCGGATAAAAGATTTTTTCGCCCGAAAGGCGCTTTTTGGCAAGATAGCGTTCAAACATAAAGCGGCGGTGTTTGTTTGCGAGTCGGTTTTTTAAAGTAATCATCGGTTCACCTCTTGAATTTATATTGATTTATGATATACTTTTGTGGTTACAAAGAAACTTCCGATTGTTGATGGCGAAAACACCTCTTCGTTAATCGGCGGTTCACTGAAGAAACACTTAAAGTTAAAAAAGGCAGGAAACAATCATGAGAATGAGAAGAAAAAAGAATCTTGAAGAGCGGATCGAAAACTGCGAAGAGTATATCGTTGACCTCGGATACGTTCACGGCGGATACGACGAAAACGGAAACGAACTGATTGAAAAAAAGCTCGTTGATTACGAAAAGATTTTCGGAAACAAAAATCCCGTTTATCTTGAAATAGGTTGCGGAAAGGGTCAGTTCGCTTCGGAGTTTGCAAAAACGCACCCCGAAATCAATCTTCTCGCCGTTGAGGTCAACCGCAACGTTGCGGTTCTTGCCTGTGAAAAGGCAAAAAAGAATGAGCTTTCAAACCTTCGCTTCATGGTTATCGGCGCGGAAAAGCTTGAATATTTCCTCCCGGAGAACAGCATTGAAATGATTGTTCTCAACCATTCCTGTCCGTTTCCGAAAAAGCGCCAGGCGAAGCGCAGACTCACTCACGAAAATTTTCTCAACATGTATAAACGTCTTCTCAAAGACGGCGGAATCATCAGGCAAAAAACGGACAATATGCACTTTTTTGAGTTTTCGCTTTGCGAATTTTCAAAATGCGGATATGAGCTTTTGAAAGTTTCGCTTGACCTTCACAACAGCGACGTTGAAGACAACATCGTCACGGAATACGAACAGCGTTTCACCGATCTCGGCCAGCCGATATATTACCTTGAAGCAAAGAAAACGAACTGATTTTAAAAACCGCTTAGTGCGGTTTTTGTTTTTTCGGAAAAACATGAAGTGTCACAAAAGCAACCTGAAGTATTGCTATTATTAAAACATATCGCCTGAAAATTGTCAACCGTGAGAAGAACGAAAGAAGAGTTCGCCGTGTCTGATAATCGACAATTATCTATAAAACTATATAATATCGTCCTCTTGTCTTGACATCTTGAACGGTGCAGACTAAAATTGAAGGGTATTTTGTGAAAAAGAGGTGTTATTTTGGACATCGAAAAAGAGGCCGTTTCGGCCGACGGCCGCTATGAAGACAGGCCGTGGTTTAAAATTGACAATGCGGCAACGCTTTATGCCGCCGCAAGAACAAAAAATTGGACAAGAACGTTCAGAACCGCAATTGTTCTTGACGAAGAGATCGATCCGAAAATCCTTCAAAAGGCGCTTGACGAAACCGCAAAACGTTTTCCGTTTTTCTGCGTTCAACTGCGCGACGGCTTTTTCTGGAGTTATTTTGAGCGTATTGACGAACTTCCGAAAATCGTTCCGGACACAAATTATCCCTACCGTCCGATTGACCTCGGAGACAACAAAAAGCCTTGTTTCCGCGTCCTTTACGGAAAAAACAGAATTGTTCTTGAAGGCTTTCATTCAATTTCGGATGGAAGCGGAACAAAGATTTTTCTTTCAACGCTCACCGCGCATTATCTGAAACTCAAAGGCGAAAAAATCACCTGCGACGGAGAGCTTGTTCTTTCGGCTGAAGACGAACCGAAAGAACGGGAGGCGAGGGATGATTATTATACCTATGCCGATCCGAATGCAAGCGCAAAAAATCCGCCAAGGGTTACGGTTCACATCGGTGAAAACGAGCCCCTTCCGTCATACGTTTCGCTCATTCACGGAATTTGCCGCGTTGAGGATCTCAGAGCCGCGGCGAAAAAGCATTCGCTGACAATTACGGAATATCTCACCGCAATCCTCATCTATACATATTTCAATACGGAGGAACACGACGGAAAACCGATAAGCGTCAGCATTCCGATTGATTTGAGAAAGCGTTTTCCGTCAAAATCACTTCGCAACTTCTGCTTCATGACCGACGTAACTTTCGACCCGAAGGAAAAAGACGAAGTCGCTTTTGACGAGGTTTGCGATTCGATAAGGGGCGGACTTGCAAAAAAGTCGGCGAAGGAAGAACTCCTTTCCGCAATCAGCTCAAACGTCAGTGCGGCGTCGAATCCGGTTCTTAAAATTGTTCCGTATTTCATCAAACGAATCTTTTTGAAGGGTACTTACGAAAAGGTTCAGCATACATATACGGCGTTTTTTTCAAACCTCGGTTCGTTTGATTTTCCGTCCGATGTTGCAAAGCACGTTGTGCGTGTCGAAGCCTGTCTCGGAAGCACGCCTTATCAGCATTTCGGCTGTGCAGCCGCTTCGGTGAACGGAATTTTCACCTTCACTTTTTCAAGCGGAAACCAAAAGACCGAAAAACAAAAATTCTTTTTCCGTTTTCTTTCTTCCGACGGTGTTCCGTTAAGAATTGAAAGCAATGTTGATTACAGGGGGTGACGGGAATGAGATGTTTAAAATGCGGCGTTGACCTCGGAGAAGAGTATACACGCTGTCCGCTTTGCGGAGAAAAAGCTTCGGACGAACCGCCGGTTCTTTCCGGTTTCAAAACCGCCGAATATCCTCGGTATGACGAAAAAGCCGCCTTTGTCAAGCCGAAGTTCAAGTGTTCGTTCCCGATGAAATATCTGCTTCGGGCCGTTTTGGTTCTTTGCGTTCTTTTCGGCGTCCTTGCTCTTTTCGGCTTTTCAAAACTTTGGACAATCGGCGTTCCGGTTGCTTTTTGCTCAACTTCGGCGGTTTATTTTGTTTTCGGGTGCTTTGAAAAAGGGAGACTTCTTCACAGCGGAGTTTCGCTTCTTTCAACGCTTTTGAGCTCGGTTTTGTTTTTGCTCGTTTCGCTCGTCGCAAAATGCGGCGTCAAAGGAATGGTTGACTGCGTTTTTCTTTGCCTTGCGTTTTTCCTTCTCCTTTGGGTAATCAAGCCCGCGCGGATGAAAGAACAGATGAAAGCGTTGTTCGTTCTGTGATAAATCAAAAACCGGACTGCGGTCAATGACTGCAGTCCGGTTCCTTTTTTTGTCAAATGTTTATCAGCCGCCGACGGAGCCGTCCCATGTGTCAACATGAGTTGCCTTCATTTCCTCTTCGTCGAACCAACGGGTTGTAACGGCCTTGGTTTCGGTGAAGAAGCGGAACGCATCCTTGCCGAGGCAATGGAGGTCGCCGAAGAATGACTTCTTGTGGCCCGTGAACGGGAAAACGCCGACCGGAACGGGGATTCCGACGTTGACGCCGACCATTCCGCCGTCGGTATGCTTTGCAAATTCTCTTGCATAGTAACCGCTCTGGGTGAAGATTACCGAACCGTTTGCGAACGGATTGCGGTTCATGAGTGCAAGACCTTCTTCAAAAGTCTTGACTCTCTTGATGCAAAGAACCGGTCCGAAAATTTCCTGCGTGCCGACCGTCATTTCTTCCGTAACGTGGTCAAGAATCGTCGGGCCGACGAAGTATCCGCCTTCAAGGCCGGGAACGGTTGCGTTCCTTCCGTCAAGAACGAGGGTTGCGCCTTCTTCGATTCCCTTGTTGATCCAGCCGATTACGCGCTCTTTGTGAGCGGCGGAAACAACGGGGCCGAGGGTTGAATCTTTGTCATAAGCCGCGCCGAGTTTAAGTTCTGAAGCGTACTGCTTGAGAAGGGCAACGAGCTTGTCCGCAATGCTTTCCTGAGCAACAACAACGGGAAGAGCCATGCATCTTTCGCCGGCGCAGCCGAAAGCGGAGTTAATGATTCCTCTTGCACTTCTTTCAAGAGCGGCGTCTTCAAGAACGAGGGCGTGGTTCTTTGCTTCGCAAAGGCACTGAACGCGCTTTCCGGTTGAAGCGGCGGTTGCGTAAACGTGCTGTCCGACGCCGGTTGTTCCGACGAAGGTGATTCCCTTGATGTCAGGATGCTTGAGAAGAAGGTCGGCTTCGTTGCGGGTGCAGGTAACAAGGTTGACAACGCCCTTCGGAAGGCCGGCTTCCATGAGAAGGTCGCAAAGTCTCATTGCGGTCATCGGGGTCTGAGAGTTGAGCTTGAGGACGATTGTGTTTCCGGCCGCAATGCAGCAGGGAACCATCCAGCCCATCGGAATCATTCCCGGGAAGTTGAACGGAACGATTCCGGCGAAAACGCCGACGGGTTCGTAATAAAGGGTTGTGTCATAGCCGTTTGAGGTGTCTCTCATGCTGTCGCCCATTGTGAGCGAGGGAGCGCTGAGGGCAAGTTCAACGGGCTCTTTGACTTTGAGAATGTCGCCCTTTGATTCGCTGAGAACCTTTCCGTGTTCAACGGCGCAAAGGGTTGCAAGTTCGTCCATATGCTCAATGAGAAGCTCACGGAATTTATAAAGAACCTGAGTTCTTTTCATGACCGGCGTCTGAGACCATGTTTTGAAAGCCTCTTTTGCGCTTTGAACAGCTTCTTCAACTTCTTCAACGGTGCAGCAGGGTGTGCGTGCGATGACTTCACCGGTGCTGGGATTATGGATATCCATATACTTTCCTGATTTTGACTCAATCCATTCGCCGTTTGCGAAGTACTTGAGCGTTTTTACGGTTGCCATTGTTATGTACATCTCCTTTTTAAGATTTTTTACCGTTTAATTTTAAGCCAAAAGGCTCAAAAAATCAATAGTATATTTGTTAACAGCCGAGAACTTTTTGCGAAAGCTCGGAAATATCGCAAAGAACCGGACAACCTGTTTTCAAAAGCCGTTCTTTTGAGTTGTGACCGTTCGCAATAAAAATGCAGTCACAGCCGATTGAATCCGCCGTTTCAAGGTCATGGAGAGTATCGCCGACGAAAACAACCCTTTTCGGGTCGGCCTTGCTTTCTTTGAGCCACTGCTTTGCAACGGCGGTTTTTCCTTTTCCGAGGTCGTTTTCCGTTCCGAGAATTGCGTCAAAAACCTTTGAAATTTCAAAGCGCGTGACCTGAGGAACGAGCCTTTCATGACCCGTTGCGGAAATCACGGCCTGGCGGACGCCGTTTTCAAAAAGGATTTTGAGAACGTTTTCGGCGTTTTTGAAAAGGAAAGTTTCCGGAAACTTTTTTTCGTATTTTTCAACGTAATCATCGGCAAGTTTGAGATAATCGACCTTTGAAAAGTCAAAGCCGATGAGTTCGTAAAAATCAACAATCGGAAATCCGAAATGTTCAAGATAAAATTCCTTCGACGGAACTTTTTCGATTCCGTTTTCTTCAAGAAGTTCCTTCATGATTGAAATGTTCATCTCGAGGTCGTCAAGAAGCGTTCCGTTCCAATCCCAAAGGACAAAATCATAATTTTTCATAGTTCTTTTCTGTTCCTTAATATTATATCCGCAAGAGCGGTTCTGTTCTTTAATGATAAAACATTAAGCGGATTTTGTCAACCGAAAGGCCTTCGTTGCTTTCATCGGCCGTTGCGGCAAAACTCCCGGATTCACGGACAGTGGCAATTCAAAAAAACGGGAATAGTATAAATCAGGAAACACGAAATTTTTTCCGATTTCAGACGGGGGTATTAAGATGAGCAACAAAAAGAAGATTTTTCTCGCCGCAAACAGTCCTTCCGGCTTTGTTTCGTTTTTTGACGAACTGTATAACCCTTACCGTGACTGCAGGGCATATATTATTAAAGGCGGACCCGGAACTGGAAAATCGTCTTTAATGAAAAAAATCGCCGAAAAAGGCGAGGAAAAAGGTTTTGACGTGATTCGGGTTTTCTGCAGCAGCGACCCGGAAAGTCTTGACGCGGTGATGATTCCGGAACTTTCGCTTTCCGTTGCCGACGGAACCGCTCCGCACGTTCTTGAGCCGAAGTTCCCCGGCGCGGCGGAAAACATAATCAACCTCGGAGCATTTTGGAACGAAAAGGAACTTTTTGAAAAGCGGGACGAAATTCGGGCGCTGAGCCTTGAAAATTCAATTTTTCACCGAAGAGCTTCACGCTTCCTCGCCGCCGCGGGACCGATTGAAAAGGAGAATGAAAAGCTCCTTTCACCGCTTGTTCTTGAAGACAAACTTTCCGGCTTCGCTTCAAGATTTTGTGCAAGAGAAACGCCGAAAAAGAAAAACGCCGCTCCCGGAAGAAAAAGAGTCTGCCTTCTTTCCGGAATAACGCCGAAGGGAGTCGTTTTCTTCGACGAAACGGTGAAAGCTTTTTCAACGAGGATAATCGGAGTTGAGGACGAATACTGTTGCTGCGCCGGAATGCTCCTTGAAAGAATCGGCGAAACGGCGGCAAAAAACGGCTGGGACGTAATCTTCTGCCGCTGTCCGATGAGACCGAAGGAATATTGCGAGCATCTGATTATTCCGGAAGCTTCGCTTTCTCTTGTTTCGCTCAGAAGCAGCCATCGGTTTTCTCTTCCGCTTTCTCGAACGGTTCACGTCAGACGGTTTTTGAAAGACGGAGGAAAAACGGGCTCAAAGCGTCGGCTTTTGCTGAACCGAACGCTTTCAAACAACCTTGTTGAAAGCGCGGTTGAAATGCTCTCTGAAGCAAAGAGGGTTCACGACAACCTTGAAAAGCTGTATATCGAAAGCATGGATTTTGAAAAGCTCAACGAATTTTCGGAAAAATTCATTTTTTCTCTTTTTGCCGAATAAGTCTTTAAAGAACGGGAATACTGAATTTGACCATTGTTCGGCGGAAACGAGCCGCATCGGTCAAAGCGCAGACATTCCCGGAATCTTCCGGCAAAAGGAGCATATCAACATGAAAAAATTCGTTTCAATTCTTCTCGCCGCCGTACTCACACTCGGCCTTGTTTTCCTGACCGGTTGCGGTGAAGGCGGAGACATGACGACTTCAAAGCCGTCCTCGGGCATGACAACGGAAAGCAGCAGCGTTTCCGAATCATCACGCGAAAGCTCAAGCTCAAGCCGTGAAAGCACGAGCGAAGAAAGCACCGTGAAGGGAAGCACGTCTTCCGCTTCCGAATCTTCTTCAAAAGCCGCGGAATAAGGCGACGCATTTGAGCCGCATTCCGAAAGAAGAACAAAAACCGCCGAACCGGATTAAACCGTCGGCGGCTTTTTGTTTTAACCGAATTTTTTAATGACATATTCCGCAATGCGCTTTGTGCTTTCGCCGTCGCAGGCTGACATGAACTTTTCTTTGAACGGAAGAATTTTTTCCGATTCAAAGTCTTTTCTTTTGATTGCGGAAACGATTTCGTCCGTGTCGGTGACGAGCTTTCCGGGAATGAAACTTTTATAATCGTAATAAAAGCTTCTGTCGCGGTCATATTCCTCAAGGTCATACGCAAAAAAGAGCATCGGCTTTTGAAGAAGCGAAAACTCAAAGATCAGCGATGAGTAATCCGCAATGAGAATGTCTGCGGCGCAAAGGGCGGCGTCCGTTCCGATGAGATTCGACGCATTGAAAACAAAAGAGGAATATTTTTCCTTTTCCTCCTTCGTCAGGTCGAACTTTTTCGCCGTGAAAGGGTGAAGCTTCAAAACGAGAACATATTCGTCGGAAAGAGCAAAAGAAAGTTTTTCAAAGTCAAGCCGGTTCTCGTTGTAAGACTCGTCCGGATTGTTTCCGCGGAAAGTCGGCGCATAGAGAATGATTTTTCGTTTTCCGATTTCCGGAAAGAGATTCAGAAGTTTTTCTCTCGCCGAGGAAACAAAGCTTTCGTCGAAAAAGATATCCGTTCGCGGAGTTCCGAGGGGTTTGATGATTTCCTCGTTGCAGCCGAAGGCTTCGGCGTAGTTCGGCGCAACGGCATTTGAAGAGACGAAAACGTCGGTATATGTGTTGTGCATCGGGAAACGAAGCATTGTTTTTCTGTCTCCACCCCAAGCGAGGTCAAGGGTTGAATATCCCCATTTTTTGAAAGCTCCGCAGGCGTGCCAAAGCTGAACGACCAAAGAGCCTTCTCTCGGTTTGTGGGCATAGACCGGATCAAAGTTATCCGTCAGAAAAACGCACTTGCTTTTTGCGTAATATTTTTCAAATTTAAAATTGAAAAAAAGCCGCTTCATTCCGCTTCTCGGGGAATTCATGACGCGGCAGTCATAGCCGTTCTTTTTGAAATAATCATAAAGTCCGACCATGTTGTCCGGCATCTCGGAATAATTTTTATTGTATGCAAAAAGAATCAGTTTTTCGTTGACGGGCGTTCTTTTGAAAATTTCAAAGCAGAGCGGCCAAAGAAAAAAGAAGAGGATCCGTCTTCTTAAAACGACAATCATTTTTTTGATTTTGTTCATAGCTTTCTCTCCAAGCGGTTAATCGGTTGTTTCATTATACCAAGGCGGTTTTTGATTGTCAAATTAAAATGCGCCTTTCCCGTTTTTAAAAGCTCCGCTTTTTGAGCCGCCCGAAAAAACGTCCTTCTTTGCCTAACCTCAAGGTTTATACGGATATTTCTCCGTTCCTGAGAGCTTTCTCAATCCAATTAGTGATTTTACACAAAAAATCAGAACTTGTTTTATTAATTTTGACCGATTGGTAGAAACGCATTTTTTTTGCAAAAAAGGCTTGCAATTTGCTGAAATCTGATGTATTATATGCTTGCAGTTGAGGCGAGTGAGAACTCACTCAACCGCCTGAATAATTTTGACAGTTTCTATATCAATGTTTTCTTCGTATTTTCTCCTTTTTAAAAGCGCTCGGCTTCTCCCCGGGCGTTTTTAACTGTCTACCGATATTCCATTTTGGAATATTTATCAAAAAAGTCCACATTTCGGCAACAATATCTTTTTGATTGACAGAAAAAAGAAAAGTGTGCTATAATTTAACGGTATTTTATTGACCGCTTTGACGGTTTTTTAGAAAGGCGGAGAAAAAATGAAATGTCCTTTTTGCGGCTTTTCCGAAAGCAAGGTCATTGACTCCCGTCCGACGGATGAGGGCGAGAGAATCAGAAGAAGACGCGAATGCGTCTCGTGTTCAAGAAGGTTCACGACTTATGAAATTATTGAAAGCGTTCCGATAATCGTTGTCAAAAAAGATAAATCAAGAGAAGCTTTTGACCGCGTGAAGCTTTTCAACGGAATGCTCCGCGCGTGCGAAAAGCGCCCCGTTTCAATCGCTCAGATTGAAAAAGTCGTTACCGACATTGAGGCCGAACTTCAAAACTCGCTCGACCGTGAGGTCACGTCGGTTCACATCGGAGAACTCGCAATGGACAAGCTCAAACTCCTTGACGAGGTTGCTTACGTCCGTTTCGCTTCGGTGTATCGCCAATTCAAGGATATCAACACCTTCATGGAGGAACTTGCAAAGCTCCTCGGAGAAAAATAAAAAATGTTCCGCAGTTTCGGCCGAGCCGTATTGCGGAACTTCGTTTAATATTACCCTGCGGTTTTCTTCATCATAAAAAACAAATCACGGAGGAAAGAAAAATGGAAAGCAACGCCGAAAAACTGCACAGCAAAGAACTTTATTACCCCGAAGACGAAAACCTCATGAAAGAACAACTTATCTGCCTTGAAAAGCTTTATGATTACAATATGACGCGTCCGCTCGAGCAGAAAAAAAGGAAGGAGCTTCTTTCAAAAATGTTCGCCGAAATCGGAGAGGGCTGCTACATTGAGCCGCCGCTTCACGCAAATTGGGGCGGAAAGCACGTTCATTTCGGAAAAGATATTTACGCAAACTTCAATCTTACCCTCGTTGACGACACACACATTTATGTCGGAGACTGCACAATGTTTGCGCCGAACGTTACAGTTGCAACGGCCGGCCATCCGATTCTTCCGTCGCTGCGCGAAAAAGCATATCAGTACAATATGCCCGTCAGAATCGGAAGAAACTGCTGGATAGGTTCCGGCGCACTGATAATGCCCGGAGTCACGATCGGAGACAATTCCGTCATCGGCGCAGGCTCGGTTGTCACAAAGGATATTCCGGAAAACGTTGTTGCCGTCGGAAATCCGTGCCGTGTTCTGAGAAAAATCGGAGAAAGGGACAGGGAGTATTATTACAGGGAAATGAAAATTCCGAAAGAACTTCTTTGAATCTTAATCCTTATTCTCTTTGTAGAAGGAATATTCTTTGTAATAATCTCCTTCTTTTTGTGCCTTTGAACCAAAGACATAGGTGTAACTCAAAAATCTTGCCATATCTTCGGGCGGGATTTTCATTCCGTCGTTCATCCATTCAAGAATTGTTGCGATAATTCCCGAAAGGGCAAAGGTCGTCATGTAATATCTCGGGTCGTCCTCGGGATAAGTTTTTGCGGAATCGGGAATTACGCAGCGGACGGCGCGCTTGATTTTTTCGGCAAGGTGATTGTTGCAGTCGTTTCGGGTTATAAATTTGCAAACGCTGTAATTGTCACGGCAAAATTCAAGGAATCTTGAGCAGTAGGTGACAAAACTTTCAATGTCCGTAAAGTTGCTTTTGAATTTCACAACCGTTTCAAGGAAGAACGCATAAATTTCCTGCTGAATTTTGTCCATCATGTCGAAGATGTCGGTGTAATAAAGGTAAAACGTTGAGCGGTTGACGTCCGCCTTCGTTGTGAGTTCCGTAACGGTAATTTGATTGATGTTCTTTTTTTCAAGAAGACCGAAAAGACTTTCGCGAAGGCTTTTTTTCGTCCTTTTGACTCTTCTGTCTTCTTTACTGTTGTTGAATTCAAAATTTTCCGGCATTTTTACCTCCAGATAAAAGACAGTTTTGCCGATTTTTGTTGTTTAAGCTACAAAATCAACCTTGAATAATGGTTGCAAAACTGACAAAATGTTGTATAATTTGACAAGTGTTAAAGAATAAACAGGTGTTGATTAACTCTTATTATATACCTGTTTTAAAAAAAATCAATGTTTTTTTACGGAGTTCTTTTTATGATTACTGAAACCAAACTTTCCGCGGCACTGAAAAAAAGAAGAACCGCCCTTTGCATTTTTGCCGCGACGGCGGTTTATTTTTTTGTTTTTGCTTTTCTTGAAAACCCGATGAAAAGCACAATCAGCGACATCGGACGGACAAGGCTTCCGCTTCTTGCCGTCTATTGCATTCTTCTTCCGCTTTGCGACATTGTGAATTTGAGATACATGATTCGCGCGTTCAAAATCAAAGCGCCGTTTCTTGAAAATCTTTTCGTTGTTTCAAATGTCTGCGTCGGTTTTGTCGCAACAACGCTGATGCCTGTTCCCGGAACGGAGGTTTCAACTTTTTCGGTCCTTCTTCATTGGCTGACCGGTTTCGGAAACATCATTCTCAACGCAACGGTTGTCCTTCTTCTTTGCCTTCGCCTTTCAAAAAGAGAAAAGAGCAAAAAAGGGAAGCTCCTTTTCTCCGTCGGAACGGCCGGCTGCATTTTTGACCTTCTTTTCTTTGTTGCAATGTCCGTAATCAAAGGCGGCGTTCAAAACGGAAAAAACGGGCTTTATGAAATCATTCCGATTGTTTTCACTCACATTGTTCTTTTTTCAATCAACCACACGAATCTTTTTTCTCCGAAAAAAGAGCGCGACGCCGAAGAAAAGGCGATTCTTCCGAAAGACGAAAGCGTTTTTTCTTCCGTTTCGGAGTTTTTCCTCGTTGCGGGCTGGCTTTTCTTCTCCTTTTATTCCCTCGTCAGAAACCCGATTCATTACACAATCAGCATGACCGGACTTGATTATCCGCTCGGTTTCGGTGTAACCTGCGCTTTGATAAGCGTCGGCCTTTCCCTTAATTTCGTTCTTGCGTTCAAAAGAAGCGGTTATAAAAACGTTTTGACTTATATCATTGCAATCGGCGGTTCGCTTTCGCTCATGGTTTGCGTCTTTGCACCGACGACTCACAGCGGAAACGGGCTTGACCCGGTTCATTCGACCGCGGCGGTTGCTTTCTTCATCCTGATTATGGCGGCGGTTTTCCTTTTATGCCATTCAAAAATT
>JAUNFH010000054.1 GCA_030525185.1 Clostridia bacterium | reverse complement strand
TAGCAGCAAAGGTGCATCTTGATTTCCGAAGACGGTCTGAGTCCGGGTGCGCCTTCAAGAACTTCGCCTTTGTCGTTGATTCTGACGAGCTTGTCCGGAGTGATGAAGCTTTTGCTCATTCCGGTCGGTGTTGCAAAAAAAGTTCCGTCGTCGAGCTTTACCGAAACATTTCCGTCATTTGCGGCAACCCAGCCGAGTTGCCACATTTTATGGCAGACATCGCAAAGCTGTTCTTTTATAAGTTTTTCGTCCATTGTTTTGCCTCCTGTGTTGGCTTTTGGAAAATTTTAAAATACAAAGTTTAAAACTTCTGAAAATATTATACAGATTATTTCTTTCTGTGTAAAGAGATTTTTAAAAATCGGAGGAAAGAAAACTTTAATACCTTCGATACCGGTTGAAACTTAAAACAACCTTGAAGCATTACCGCAAAAAATCATCGCCAAATCAGCCTAATCAATCTGTATACCGTGACAACGGCGGAAAGAGTGAAAAGGACGGAATATTTCATAAACTCTTTTGCGCCGACGGAATATCCCTCTTTTTTTAAAATTCCGAGACCGGCAATGTTTGCGCTTGCGCCGACGGGTGTGAGGTTTCCTCCGAGTGTTGCTCCGCAAAGAAGGCCGTAATAAAGAAGTTTCGGATTTACGTCAAGTCCGTCCGCAATGCAAAGATCCGCGGCGATTACCGAAACAACGGGGAGCATTGTTGCCGTGTACGGAATGTTGTCAATGAACGCCGAAAGAAAAACGGAAACGAAAACAATCATTGTATAAACAATGAAAACGCCGTTTGCTCCCTTTCCGAGCTTTGAAACCGTGTTCCCGATGAGGCGGATTACTCCGGCTTCCGAAACCGCACCGATGATTATAAAAAGTCCCGAAAGCAAAAGAAGGGTTGAAAAGTCGATTTCGTCAAGCAGCTTTTTAATCGGTTCAAGGCTTTTTTCCCTGAAAAGTTTTCTGAAAAGGCCGATGAGAAAAAAGAAAACGCAAATCAGTCCGTTTGAAATTTCGGGCTTTGAAAAAGCACCGGGAGCAGCATTTTCTTTATAAGGAATGAATGAAACGGCAATGAGCGAAAGAACGGTGAGAACGAGCAAAACGGTCGGAACTTTGTCTTTGACAACGGTTCTTTCTCCTGAAAGAACGGGAAACTTTTCTTTTTTGAACATCAAAAAAACGACTGCCGCACCGACGAGAGCTCCGGATTCAACAACGAAAAACATTCCGGGTTTTCCGCAGTCAATGAAAAAATCGGTGAAGTCGAGGTTCGCCGCCTTTGAAAGGAGAACAGAGGTTGTGTCTCCGACGAGGGTTGCCGCGCCCTGAAGATTTGACGAAACGGAAATGCAAATTATCGCAGGAACAGGAGTAACTTTTGCCTTTTTGCAAAATGCGAGCGCAACGGGAGCAATCATCAGCACGGTTGCAACGTTGTCAACAAAGGCTGAAATGAAGCCGGAAAAAAGCGAAAGCGCAACAATCGCACTTCTGAAATCCGTCGTTTTTGAAATGAGAATGTCGCTCAAAAGTTGCGGCATTTTTGATTCTATGAAGAACGAAACCGTTCCCATCGTTCCGAACAGCATGAGAAGAACGTTCATGTCAACGGCAGAAAGCGCATCCGAAACTGTGTAATGAAAACCGGGAAAAACGCCGAAACTTCCGAGCGCAACGAACAAAACGGCACCGCACACTGCGGCAAGAGGACGGATTTTTTGAAATGCAAACATTATGAAATAAACGATTCCGAAAAGAATCATTGCGATTAAAGCCGTTTGCGTCATGTCACTTATCCCTCCCGATTCTTCCGGTTTCCATATATATGAAAGAAAAGGGGAAAAAATGATAAAAAAGCCGCCCCGAAAAAATCGGAACGGCCGCAAAAATATTAATTCAGGCAAAACAGAAACTTAATAGAAGTTTCCGATCCATGAAAAATGCTTTGTCTTTTTGAGCGCAAAGAAAATTTCAGATGTTGCAAAGCAAAGAACGAAAGCGCCGAGAAATTTGAAATGGGAGGCAATATCTACTTTCAAAACCCATTCGAGCGCTTCAAAGCAGAAAAGCCAGATAAAGTGAGAAGAATAGAAAACGGTTGACATTTTTCTGAGAACGGGAGCCTTTTTGATTTTTGCGTTGCTTTCCGACGCGAGTGAAAAAATGAAAACCGTGCAGGGGAAAAGCATGAGGTAGCAATCGGTCGTTGCCGAAAGCGAAAACTTTTTGCAAAAATAAACTTCGCAAAGAAGAAGCAAAGTGCAAACAAAAAGGCAGACCGCAGAAACTTTTTTTGAAAAAAGAGGCTTTTTATTTTTCTCCCGTTCGGCAAAGAGTTTTCCGAGCGCAAAATACGGAATGCCGACAATTATGCTGGTGTACGGATTTCTGAACGGCGTTCGGTAAATTTCATATGCACCGGAAAGGCCGAGCTTTTCGATGAGATTTCCGTATCCGCTTAAAAAACAGCAGAAAAGGTATACAACGAAGCAAAGAGGGGCAATAACGGCACGGGGAATATTTTTCTTTTTGAAGAAGAAAAAGAGCCATGCACAAAAAACGCAGCTCGTCAAAAACCATGAACCGCTGAAAGTTGAGGAAAGAAAAATCGCCTGAACAAAAGTCAAAAGATTAGTCAAAAACGGTTTTCCGTTTGCAATGAATCTTTCGTAAACCGTGATCGGAATCATCACAATGAACCACGAAAGATAAAGTTTAAGAATACGTTTGCTGTATGAAACGGTTTTTTCTTTTGTGGTTTCGCTTTTGAAAAAGAAGAACGCCGAACAGGTGAAGAAAAACGGAACGGCGAGTCTTGAAATTCCGCCGCAAATCAACGAATTCGCAAGCGGAGAGATGTTTCTCAATGCGTTTGAATGAATTGAAATGACGAAAATCGAACTTATAAACTTGAAAATGTCAAGAGTATCGTAATTGCGTTTGTTTTCAATTGTATCATTTTCCCGTGTTATAGATTTTTTGCTTTGGCAACAAAAAGCGCTTTTAAAATCACCGGCCGTCATTTTCGACAGCCGGTGAAAAATATGTTTTATTTGTTGAACATCGGTCTTGCGACATAGGAGGTGTGAAGAATTTCGTGAGCCTTGTGGCTGTTCGGTTCGCCGAGGAATTCTTTGTAAACTTCCTTAACGTCTTCGCTTTCGTGGCTCTTTCTGAGCGGACGGTTCTTGTCGTTTTCATAAAGAGCGTTTGCGCGAAGGGTTTTGTAATCGGTAAAGTTGCGTACCGACGCAGGCTGAACGGGCTGACCGCCGCCGTTGATGCAGCCTCCGGGGCAACCCATGATTTCAACGAAGGTGTAATCCGCGGTTCCGTCCTTGATTTTATCCATAAGAACTTTTGCGTTCTTCGTTCCGCTTGCAACGGCAACTTTGACGTCCGTGTCGCCAAGCTTATAGGAAGCTTCCTTAATGCCTTCCATACCTCTGACGTCGGTGAACTCAACGTTTTCAAGTTCTTTTCCGGTGATGACTTCCGCCGCGGTACGAAGAGCTGCTTCCATAACGCCGCCGGTTGCGCCGAAGATTACGGCTGCGCCCGTGCCTCTTGCGAGCGGTGCGTCGGGTTCTTCGTCGGGAAGGGAGGTAAACTTGATTCCTGCGCCCTTGATCATTCTTCCGAGTTCTCTTGTGGTGAGAACGATGTCAACGTCGGAATAACCGCTTGCGCTTTCGTCGTCTCTGCCGCATTCAAACTTCTTTGCGGTGCAGGGCATTACCGAAACGGAAACGATGTCCTTCGGGTCAATGCCGTTCTTTTCGGCGTAATATGTTTTGATGATTGCACCCTGCATCTGCTGCGGAGATTTGCAGGTTGAAAGGTGGTCAAGCTCTGTGGGATAGTAGTGTTCGCAATACTTGATCCAACCCGGTGAGCAGGAGGTGATCATCGGAAGAACGCCGCCGTTCTTAACGCGGGAGAGAAGTTCGGTTGCTTCTTCCATGATTGTGAGGTCTGCGCCGAAGTTTGTGTCGAATACCTTGTCAAAACCGAGACGGCGAAGGGCGGCAAAAAGCTTTCCTGTAACGTCGGTTCCGATAGGCATTCCGAAGCATTCGCCGAGCGTTGCTCTGACAGCCGGAGCGGCCTGAACAACAACGTGCTTTGTCGGGTCGTTGATTGCGTCCCAAACTATTTGGGTGTCGTCCTTTTCATAAAGGGCGCCGGTCGGGCAGTTCACGATGCACTGACCGCAGGAGATGCACGAAGTCTGTGCAAGGTCAAGCTCAAAAGCCGAACCGATGTGGGTGTCGATACCTCTTGCGTTTGCGCCGATTACGCTGATTCCCTGTTCGTTGCAGGCGGCAACACAGCGGCGGCAAAGGATGCATTTGTTGTTGTCGCGAACCATGTGAGCGGCGGAAGTGTCAAGTTTATAAACGGGTTTGAAGCCGTCAAGAACGCTTTCGTCGTCGATTCCGTATTCAAGGCAAAGTTTTTGAAGTTCGCAGTTTTGGTTGCGGATGCAGGAAAGGCACTTTCTTTCGTGGGTTGAAAGAATGAGTTCAAGCGTTCTTTTTCTTGATTCGCGAACCTTTTTGGTGTTGGTGAAAATTTCGGTTCCGTCTCTTTCGATCGGATATACGCACGCGGCAACAAGCGAACGCGCGCCCTTGACTTCAACAACGCAGAAACGGCAAGCGCCGATTTCATTGATATCTTTAAGGAAGCAGAGAGTCGGAATTTCGATTCCAACCCGGTGAGCTGCTTCAAGAATGGTTGTACCGTAGGGAACGGTACAGGACATTCCGTTGATTTTTATGTTAAGCATATTTTCCATTATCCCGTACCTCCTTAATCCTTAACAATTGCTTTGAAACGGCAAACGCCTTCGCAGGCGCCGCACTTGACGCACTTGTTTGCGTCAATTTCAAAGGCGGCAAGTTTCTTTCCGGGTGCAACGTAATCGGTTCTTGAAATTGCCGACGCCGGGCACTGCTTCGCACACATTCCGCAGCCGAAGCACTTGTCTTTGATAACCTTGTATGTAAGGAGATCTTTGCAGACGCCTGCCGGGCATTTTTTGTCAACAACGTGGGCGATATATTCGTTGCGGAAGAACTTGAGTGTTGCAAGGACGGGGTTGGGAGCGGTTTGGCCGAGACCGCAAAGCGAGTTCTCTTTGATGTAATAGCAAAGTTCTTCAAGCTTGTCGAGATCCTCGAGAGTTCCCTTGCCTGAGGTGATTTTGTCAAGCATTTCAAGAAGTCTTCTTGTGCCGACGCGGCAGGGAGTGCATTTTCCGCAGCTTTCGTCAACGGTGAAGTGGAGGAAGAATTTTGCAATGTCAACCATGCAGTTGTCCTCGTCCATAACGATAAGTCCGCCCGAACCCATCATGCAGCCGATTGCGGTGAGGTTGTCGTAGTCAATCGGGGTGTCGATGAGCGAAGCCGGAATACAGCCGCCGGAAGGTCCGCCGGTCTGGGCTGCTTTGAACTTTTTGCCGTTCGGGATTCCGCCGCCGATTTCTTCGATGATTTCGCGAAGGGTTGTTCCCATCGGAATTTCAACAAGACCGGTGTTTGCGATTTTTCCGCCGAGGGCGAAAACTTTTGTTCCCTTTGATTTTTCCGTACCCATCGAAGCGAAAAAGTCTGCGCCTTCGCGGATGATTGTCGGAATGTTTGCAAAGGTTTCAACGTTGTTTTCTGTTGTCGGCTTTGCAAAAAGTCCCTTGACTGCGGGATAGGGGGGACGGGGTCTCGGTTCGCCGCGGTTGCCTTCGATTGAAGTCATGAGTGCGGTTTCTTCGCCGCAGACGAATGCGCCTGCGCCGAGCTTGACGTGAAGGTCAAAGTCAAAGCCCGAACCGAAAATGTCTTTTCCGAGAAGTCCCATTTCTCTTGCCTGTTTGATTGCGATCTTGAGACGCTTAACCGCGATGGGATATTCTGCACGTACATAGATGTAGCCTTCGGTAGCTCCCGTTGCATAGCCGCAGATTGTCATTGCTTCGACAATGCAGTGCGGGTCGCCTTCAAGAACACTTCTGTCCATGAATGCGCCGGGGTCGCCTTCGTCGGCGTTGCAGACAACGTATTTCTGGTCGGCTTTGTTCGCCGCGGTAAAGCTCCATTTGAGTCCGGTCGGGAATCCGCCGCCGCCTCTTCCGCGAAGGCCGGAATCCTTAACGATTTGGATAACCTGTTCGGGAGTGAGTTCGGTAAGGCACTTTGCAAGAGCCTGATATCCGTCGTATGCGATATATTCGTTGATGTCTTCGGGGTTGATTACGCCGCAGTTGCGAAGCGCAATTCTGTGTTGCTTTTTATAGAACTGAGTTTCTTTAAGCGGCTTAACCTCCTGACCGTGAACGGTCTCATCATAAAGAAGGCGCTTAACCATACGGCCTTTAAGAAGGTGTTCTTCAACAATTTCGGGAACATCTTCGACTTTAACTTCCGAATAGAAGCAGCCTTCGGGATAAACGATCATAATCGGACCGAGAGCGCAAAGACCGAAGCATCCGGTGCGGATAACTTTGACTTCGTCTTCAAGTCCTTTTGCCTTGATTTCTCTTTCAAGGGCTTCAATGATTGCCGGTGAGTTTGAAGAGGTACAACCGGTACCGCCGCAAACAAGCACGTGTGAACGATACATTTTGTTACCTCCTTATTTGGCGACGGCGCCAACGGTGTATTCGGCAACGGGTTTGCCGTTAACGATGTGTTCAAGAACAACCTTCGCCGCTTTTTCCGCCGTCATATTGACATAAGTGACCTTTTCTTTTCCGGGTTCAAGAACCTCAACAATCGGTTCATACTGGCACATGCCGATGCAGCCGGTCTGAGAAACGGTGACATGAGAGAGCTTTCTTTTTTCGATTTCTTCCGTGAATTTGTTCATAACGGGTCTTGCTCCTGCGGCGATTCCGCAGGTTGCCATTCCGACAACGATTCTTGTGACTTCCGTTGAATCGTCTCTGGCGGTCATTTTTGCCTTTGCGGCGTCACGAAGCGCCATGAGCTCTTCAATTGTTTTCATAATGTTTAGTGCACCTCCGTTAATGCATTAAATAAGTTACTGCGTGTTTTCGTTGATGTACTCGGTGAGCCAATTTGCAATGCTCGGTTCCGAAAGGGGAACGCCGCCGAGTATTTCTTTGAGCTGTCTTGTGTCAAGAAGAAAGCTTTTTTCGTCTTTTTTGAAGCGATAGACAAAGTCGATGTCCGTGTTCATCGTAATAAGAAGAACAACGGTGCCTGTCATGTCGCCGAGGGGGGTGAAGTCGATGCTGTCCGTTTTGAAGGAAGCGTGAACCTTCGTCCCTTTTCCGACTTCGCTTTCGATTGAAAAGCTTCCGCCGGTCATCTCCGCCGCCATTTTGAAAAGCGGAACGCCGAGACCGACCTTTCGTGTTGTCCGCGTTGTGAAAAACGGGTCGCGGACAGAACCGAGCTGTTCTTTTGTCATGCCCTTTCCGTTGTCGAGAACACCCAAAGTCAGCTCATGCTTTTCGGTGTTTTCAAGAACTTCAATTTCAACGAGGCTCGAATCCGCCGAAACCGAGTTCTGGGCAATGTCAAGAACATTGAGAGAAAGCTCGCGCATTACTGATATTTTTCAAGAATGCCTTTGACGTCGGCTGCGGTGATTTTTCCGTAAACGTCGTCGTTAACCGTTATTACGGGAGCGAGACCGCAGGCACCGATGCAGCGGCAGGCAGTGAGAGAAAACTTTCCGTCGGGAGTGCATTCTTCGGCGCCGATTCCGAGTTGAGCGCAAAGTTCGTCAAGAATTTCCTGCGAACCTTTAACGTAGCAGGCGGTTCCGAGGCAGACGGAAATTGCGTATTCGCCCTTCGGTGAAAGCGCAAACTGAGCATAAAACGTTGCAACGCCGTAAACTTTTTCAAGCGGAACGCCCATGCCGTCAGCAATCATCTGCTGAACTTCAAATGGGAGATAGCCGTAAATTTCCTGTGCAACCTGCATGACGTGCATGAGTTGGCTGTTGTCGCCCGCACATTCGGCAATTTCCCGTCTCAGCTTTTCTTCCTGCTCCTTAGTCCCCGAAAAAGGAATTTTGCTGATTTTTTTGAGCATTTGATTTTATCCTCCTTTAACGGCTTTTTCGCCGTCAGATTAAATTGATAAGCCTATGAACGATTTAAAAAAAGATTACATAAACCCATACTACGACATAATAACACACTTTGTTCAAAAAATCTATAGTTTTTGAACGCAAACTTAAATAACCGATAAATATTACTTTATATTATAGTTTCAAATTTATATTGACATCGTATGAAAAAATATAGTAAAATAACAAGTAACTTTAAAATCGTTTATTATGCGCTTGTGTGCGTTTTTATAATTTTTTTAGTGAAAAGGAGATGGGTCTGCGTGGATACAGACGGTAACCCTAAAGGGCGATTACGAGTGAAAAAAATCCCGGCGCAGACCGCTTCAGGTTTTCCGCGCCGCTGAAAGATGGTGCATATTATGGACGAAACCGCTTTTGAAAACCTGCGTAATCTTGTTGAAACAAAGCAATACAAAGCGCTTCGGGACGAACTTGTCGATATGGCATATGCCGATATCGCGGAATTCATCATGAGCATTGACGAACCGCAGACCTCGGTCACGGTTTTCAGAATTCTTCCGAAGGACAGCTCGGCCGACGTTTTTGCTTATCTTGACACCGACCGCCAGGCAGAAATTATCGAACTTTTCACCGACCGCGAAATCGAGCGGCTCATGGATGACCTTTTTGTTGACGACGCCGTTGACCTTCTTGAAGAGGTTCCCGCTTCTGTCGTCAAGCGTATTCTCGAAAACACCGACAAGGAAACAAGAGAGGTTATCAACAAAATTCTTGAATACCCGGAAAATTCGGCCGGAAGCGTAATGACCATTGAAATGGTTGAACTTCACGACAGGCTGACCGTCGGCGAAGCAATCAAAAACATTCGCCGGACAGGCGTTGACAAAGAGACAATCTATACTTGTTACGTCATTGACGACAAGCGCCACCTCGTCGGAACGATTCCTCTTCGCCGCCTTATTCTCAACGATGAAGATGTTCCGCTCACCGAAATCATGTCCGATGACGAGCAGCTCATTTTTGTCCGCACCCTCGACGACCAGGAAGAAGTTGCGTCGATTGCAAAAAAATATGACCTTTTGAGTGTTCCCGTCGTTGACAAGGAAAATCGTCTCGTCGGAATCATAACGATTGACGATATCGTTGACATCATCGACGACGAGGCGACGGAGGACTTTGAAAAGATGGCGTCCCTTCGTCCGTCGGAGGACGAATATCTCAAAACGAACGTTCTCACTCTTGCGAAAAACCGAATGCCGTGGCTTTTGATACTTATGATTTCATCAACCTTCACCGGGCAGATCATTGAAGGTTTTGAAAATCAGCTTGCGGCAATCGCCGGACTTACGGCGTGTATACCGATGCTCATGGGAACGGGCGGAAACTCCGGTTCTCAGGCTTCAACCCTTATTATCCGCGGACTTGCTCTCGGCGAAATAAAAATCAAAGACTATTTCCGTGTTCTTTGGAAGGAGATTCGCGTTTCGGTAATCTGCGGTGCCGTTCTTGCCCTTGCAAACTGGGTGCGAATGCTCATTCTTCGCGCCGTCACCGGCGGAGACACAAGCAACAGCGTTATTCTCGTTGTTTGTCTTTCGCTTCTTTGCGTTGTTATTGTTGCGAAAATGATGGGCTGTACTCTTCCGATCATTGCAAAGCTTTTGAAGCTTGACCCGGCGCTTATGACGGGTCCTGTGATGAGTACCGTCGTTGACGCCGTTTCGCTTCTGATATATTTTGCGCTCACTTCAGTATTCATCACCAAAGGACTTTAAAAAGGAGGAATTAAACTTTGTTCAAAAGGTTCTTATCGTTTCTCAAAGGATATCGCATCCTTACGATTATGACGCCTGTTATGGTTTTCCTTGACGTTGTCATTGAACTTCAGATTCCGAAAATCATGGGTGAACTTATCACGATGCTTTATTCAACAGAGAATCCCGATTTTGCTCATGACGTTCTCAATATGAAGCTTCTTGAAATGCTCGGTCTTTGCGCGCTGACTCTTCTTGTCGGCTATATTGCGTCGAGATGTTCGGCGATTGCGAGCATGGGCTTTTCCGCAAACATGCGCTCGGCTCTTTTCAACAAGATTCAGGATTTTTCGTTTGAAAACATCGACAAACTCAAGGTTTCCTCGCTCATCACAAGAATGACGAGCGACACCTCAAGAATTTCAAGCGTTTTCAGCAATATTATCGTAACCTTCGTCAGAGGACCGTTTTTGCTCATTCTTGCGCTCAAGTATTCACTTGAAATCAGCAGGGATCTTTCAAAAATCTTCATCTTCTGCGTTCCGGCGATTATTGTTCTTCTTGTCATTCTCGGCTTTGCCGCCGTTCCGCTTTTCAGAAAACTTTTGAAGGTTACCGACGATTTCAACGGAACGCTTCGTTCAAACATCAACGGAATCCGCGTTGTCAAATCGTTTGTCCGCGAGGACTATGAAAAGGAAAAGTTTGAAAAGGTCAACGACGCTCTTGTTCAGACGAGTATCCGGGCACAGAAAATTGTCCTTTATATCGCTCCGCTTCTCATGGTTGTCATTTACGGCTGTATGGTTGCCGCTCTCTTCCTCGGAAGTAAAATCGTAATCAGCGACACCCTCGCCGGAATCAGCGGCGGACTTGAAGTCGGCCAGATTACGACCTTCACTTCGTACATTTCTCAGGTTCTTTCTTCTCTCATGACGATTCTCATGGTTTTTGTAACCATTGCAACCGCAAAGGCTTCTGTTGAAAGACTCGGCGAAGTTTTTGACCAGGTTCCGACCGTTACCGACGATGAGGGCGACGAAAACACTCTTGTTGACGACGGAAGCGTTGAATTCAGAAATGTCTCCTTCAAATATGAAAGCGAGGCCGTCAAGAATGTTCTTGAAAACATTAACCTGAAAATCAAAAGCGGCGAAACAATCGGAATCATCGGCTCGACTGGTTCGGCAAAGTCAACGCTCGTTCAACTTGTTCCCCGCCTTTACGACGCAACCGAAGGCGAAGTTTTTGTCGGCGGCCACAACGTCAAAGAATATAAGTTCCAAAACCTCAGAAAAGAGGTTGCGATTGTTCCTCAGCAGCATTTCCTCTTCTCGGGAACAATCAAGGACAACCTTCTTTGGGGTGACCTTTCCGCAAGCGACGAAGAAGTTATCGAAGCCGCAAAAGCCGCGCAGGCTCACGATTTTATAATGGAAAAGGAAAAAGGCTATGACACGGAAGTCGGCCAGGGCGGAAACACCGTTTCCGGCGGTCAGCGCCAGCGTCTTTGCATTGCAAGAGCGCTTCTCAGAAAGCCGAAGATTCTCATTCTTGACGACTCAACGAGCGCCGTTGACACCGCAACCGACGCAAAAATCAGAGAAGCTCTCAAGGGCGAAAAGTTTAAAAACATCACAAAAATTATTATCGGTCAGCGCATCACCTCAATCATGAACGCGGACAGAATCATCGTTCTTGAGGACGGAAGAATCAGCGGAATCGGAACGCATGACGAACTTGTAAAAACCAATGAAGTATACAACGAAATCTTTGTTTCACAGCAGGAAGGAGTGTTGGCGCAATGAGTGAAAAAACTCCCTTGACCGAGGCGAAGGCCGAAGAAGAAATTAAGGAAGAAACCGCTCTTCAAACCGAAGAAAGCGCCGAAACTTCCGAAGAACCGAAAGAAGAAAAAGGAAAAAAATCAAAGAAAAAACCGAAAAAGAACAAAAAAGGAAAAAAAGAAGAAAAAGAACTCACCGAAGAAGAAAAGAAAAAAGCCGAAGAAAAAAAGAAGATGAAGCCGAAAGATTCAAAAAAGGCCGCAAAACGTCTTCTTAAATATCTTGCCGGCCAAAAGAAATGGCTCTTCGTTGTTTCTCTTCTTGTAATTTTGACAACAATCATCGGCGTTGTTTCAACGCTCGCAATGCAGCCGGTATACAAAATTCTTGAGGACGTAATCAAAACGAAAACGATGGACGGTTCTCAGGCAATGACCGGAATTGTGAAGTGGATTCTCGTCATGGCGGTTGCGTATGCAATTTCGGCCGTTTTCAGTTTTCTTTACACAAGAATCCTTCTCACGGCTTCGCTCAAAGTTGTTGCGAATCTTCGCCGGGATTTGTTCAACCATCTTGAATATCTTCCGCTCAGCTATTTTGACAAGCGCAAGACCGGCGAAATCATGAGCCATTTTATCAGCGACGTTTCAAGAATCAGCGACCTTGTCAGCAGTGACTTTCCGAACATTATTTCTTCATCGATTTCGGCTGTCATGACGTTGACGATCATGATAATCATGAGCTGGAAAATCACGCTTACGATGACGGCTGCAATCATTGTCATGGTTGCCGTTGTAATGATTATTACCGCAAAATGTTCGCCGCTTTTCAAAAAAGCTCAGCAGGCGACCGCGGAGTGCAACGGATATGTTGAAGAATATGTCCGCGGAATTAAGGCCGTCAAAATCTTCTGCTATGAATCAAGAAGCAAGGAACAGTTCAGAATTCTCAACGAAAATCTCAGAAAAACCGGCGTAAAATCAAACATCATCGGCGGTCTCATGAGTCCGTTGCTTTCAATGATTATGAGAATCAACTATGCGCTTGCGCTTTCCTTCGGCGTTTGGCTCGTTCTCAAAGGCCAAATGCAGCTTCCTTCGCTCATCACATATTTGAGCTACGCTCAAAGCTACGGTTCGCCGGTTGCTTCAATTGCGTCGAGCTACAGCTCCTTCGTTGCGGCGCTTGCCGGTGCGGAAAGAATTTTTGAAGTTCTTGACACCGACGTTGAAACCGACGAAGGAAAGGTTACACTTGTAAGACTCGTCAAAAATCAAATGGGTGAAGAAGTTGAGGACGAAAACGGCGAATACACATGGAAGGTTCCGAACGAAGACGGAACGTTTAAGTATGTTCCCGTAAAATGCGACGTTGACATCAAGAACGTCACTTTCTCCTACGTTGAAGGAACACCCGTTCTCAAAAACGTTTCCGCCCACGCAAACAGCGGCGAAAAGCTCGCATTCGTCGGCTCGACCGGAGCCGGAAAAACAACGATTACGAACCTTATCAACCGCTTTTATGAGATTGAAGAGGGCGAAATCACAATTGACGGAATTTCAATCAAAGAGATCAAAAAAAGTTCGCTTCGTTCTTCGATGGCGTTCGTTCTTCAGGATTCAAGGATGTTCGGCGGAACGATTAAAGAAAATATTCGTTACGGAAAACTTGACGCAACGGATGAAGAAGTTGTTGCCGCCGCAAAGCTCGCAAACGCCCATTCCTTCATCGAAAAGCTTCCGGACGGCTATGATTCCGAGCTCTCGGCCGAAGGCGTAAATATCAGTATGGGTCAGGCTCAGCTTCTCAATATCGCAAGAACGGCAATTGCGGACAAGCCGCTCCTTGTTCTTGATGAGGCAACAAGTTCGGTTGACACCAGAACCGAACGGCTCATCGAAAAGGGCATGGATAAGCTCATGGCGGACAAGACCGTTCTTGTCATCGCACACCGACTTTCGACCGTCAGAAACTCGGAGAACATTATTGTTCTTGAGGGCGGAGAAATTATCGAAAGCGGAAACCACGACGAACTCATCGCTCTCGGCAAAAAGTATTATCAGCTTTATACCGGTGCGTTTGAAATGACGTAAATTTATAAAAAAGCAGCCGCACATCGGACGGGTTTTGTCTGATGTGCGGTTGTTTTTTGTACCGCTATACAAAAAGAAAAATCCGCCCGTAGTGCAAAACCGTCGGTGCCCATTGGTTTAAAGCAAGGATTCAAATTAATAAGGATTACGTTTTCCTCGTGCGG
>JAUNFH010000212.1 GCA_030525185.1 Clostridia bacterium | reverse complement strand
TGCGAACCGAACGCTCTCCCAACTGAGCTACAGGCCCTCATGCTCTAAAAGCTATTATACACCGCCGAAGAAAAAAATGCAAGAGTAACAAGCAATTTTTTCTTTTCAGAGCCGATTAAAAGTCAAACCGAACCGAAAACCAGGTTCACCAAGAAGCAGAGAACAACGCCGTATACCGTCGGAAGCAGGAACGAAAGAACCGTCCACCTGAAACTTTTTGTTTCCTTGAAAATCGTCAAAAGTGTTGTCGAACACGGAAAATGCATCAACGAAAAGAGAATGAAACATACACCCGTAACCGCTGTCCAACCGTTTTGCGAAAGCACCGAATAAACCGACGAAAGGTCGGCCGCGTCGCAAAGCACACCTTGCGACGTATAACACATCAGCGCAACCGGAAGCACAATTTCGTTCGCCGGAAAACCGAGAATGAACGAAAGAAGAATAACTCCGTCAAGACCGACGAGCCTTCCCGGGAAATCAAGAAACGACGAAACATACGAAACAACCGCCGAGTTTCCGATTTTTATGTTCGCAAGAAGCCAAATGAAAAGACCCATCGGAGCCGAAACGCAAACCGCCCTTGAAAGCACAAAAAGCGTTCGGTCAAAGACGGAGCGAACAAGCACCGACCCGATTTTCGGGACACGGTACGGCGGCATTTCAAGCGTAAACGCAGAGCTTTCGCCTTTCAGAACGGTTTTTGAAAGAAGCCGGGACGCGGAAAACGTTGCAAGAACGCTCAAAAGGATTACCGCGGTCAGAATCAGTGCGGCAAAAAACGGCTTCACCGCCGCCGAAAGCGAAGCGGAAAAGAACATTGAAATGATTGCAATAATCGTCGGGAAACGGCCGTTGCAGGGCATAAAAGCGTTCGTAAGAATCGCAATGAGCCGTTCACGCTTCGAGTCAATAATTCTGCATCCGACAACCCCTGCGGCATTGCATCCGAGGCCCATACACATGCAAAGGCTCTGCTTTCCGCAGGCGTTGCACTTCTTAAAGCAATGGTCAAGATTAAACGCAACGCGGGGAAGATAGCCGAAATCTTCAAGAAGAGTAAAAAGCGGAAAGAAAATCGCCATCGGCGGAAGCATGACCGAAACCACCCACGCCATTGTTTTATACACTCCGTCAACGAGCGGTTCGGTAATCCACCACGCGGCTCCGATTTTTTCAAGAACTCCCCTGAGCTTTTCGCCGAGCGAAAACAAAAAGCGCGAAAGCAGTTCGCTCGGATAATTCGCCGCATAAATCGTGATGAAAAGAACAAGCGCAAGCAAAAGGAGCATAACGGGAATTCCAGTTTTTGCTCCGGTGAAAACTCTGTCAAGCTTTCGGTCAAGACTGTCGTTTCGTTTTCCTTCGTCAACGCAGAGTTTTGAAATTTCATTCGCCTTTGAAAGAAGAGAAAGCGTCATGCTGTCTTTGAGAAGAACTCCGGTCGGATAATGCTTTGAAAGCAGTTCTTTTGCTTCATCAACACTTTTTGAAAGAGGAGCGTTTTCTTTGATTTCTCCGTTCTTTTTTTCAAACGCTTCTTTGAAGCTTTCGTCGCCGAAAAGAAGTTGGGCTTTCAAAAACCGCGCTCTTTTTCCGCCAATGCCTTCAATGCTTTTAATCGCGGTTTCAACCGCAGTGTCATAAGAAAACGGCGGACGGTAATCTTCATCTTTTCCGCTTTCCTCAAAAATTTTTTCTTTGAGCTTTTCAAGCCCTTTTTTGTTTTTTGCGTCGGTGAGAACAACGGGAACGCCAAGAATTTTTTCAAGCTTTTTTTCGTTGATTTTTATGTTCTTTTTCTCCGCCTCGTCCGCAAGATTAAGACAGACAACAACCCGACCCGTCACCTCAAGAACCTGAAGAACAAGAGAAAGACTCCTTTCAAGCGTTGTGCAATCGCAAACAACAACGGCGGCGTCGATTTTTTCAAAGCAAAGGAAATCCCGTGCAACGCTTTCCTCTTTTGAATGGGGAAAAAGCGAATATGTTCCCGGAAGATCGACGAGAGAAAACGTTTCGCCGTTTTGCGAAAATTCACCTACGGCCGAAGTTACCGTTTTTCCCGGCCAATTTCCCGTGTGTTGGCGAAGTCCGGTGAGTGCATTGAAAACCGTGCTTTTTCCGACATTCGGATTTCCCGCAAGCGCAACAACCTTTTTTCCTTCGGAAAGAAAAAGTGTTTTTTGCGCGGCGTTTTTTCCGGTTGACGCTCCGGAAAGACCCATGAAAACCACCGCCTCAATATATGATTATTCCGTCGGCGTCCTCATTGCGGATTGCAATGACGGCGTCTTTAATAAGATAAGCCTTGAAAGAGGTAACTAAATACAATAAAAGCCCCGATGACAAACGGGGCTTTTATTGTTGATGTGCTATTAATTTTAGGTGAGGAAAGGTATAGACAGCACACTTCCGTCTATTCCATGAAAATACGAAACGATAAATAGAAAAACATTCATTCCCTGTCAATCGGTTTTTAACGCAGTCGTTCTTCCTTTTTTTAACTTAACATTACGCCGATTTTTGAACTTTTCTATTTCCGTCAACAAAGCCATTATAATCTATGACATTAGTTGAGGGTCAATAGTTTTTTCCAAAAAATTGAAAAAAATTTTTCTTTATGATATAATACTGACAATAAAATTTAGCATACGAAAAGAGAGATTTATGTACAAAATAAATGAATTAAGCTCCCTTTTTGATGTATCTACAAACACTATAAGAAGATATGAAGATTATGGATATATTAGCCCTAGTAGAGATGACGAAAATAACTATCGCCACTATAGTGAAGAAGATATAGACAAACTTGTAAATGTAAGTAAAAGCCGAGGTTTTGGTTTTTCCCATATTGATATATCCGATATGACAAAGGCAAGTATATACGACCTTGTAGATATATACGAAAAGAGAAATTTAGAATTTGACGAAGAAATAAAACTTCTTCAGGAAAAGAAAAATCGTCTTAAAAACGATTTAAAACTTCTTATTAATTGTCGTGACAATGTTGGTCGCTTTATTGTA
>JAUNFH010000211.1 GCA_030525185.1 Clostridia bacterium | reverse complement strand
TTGCGGAATGCCGACTAAAGTCAGGGCTTTCTGTCATGAAGGAAAATGGCATGACATCGAAGTTGAGGATGACGTAACGATTTATGTCGAATATCCCAACGGCGCAACCGGAACATTTATCACAACAACAGGCGACTGTCCGGGAACGAACCGTCTTGAAATCACTCTCGACAAAGCAAAGCTTATTTGCGAAAACAATCCGAGAACGGACAAGTTTGAGCTTTATGCGTATGAACTCGACGGAAGTACGCAGGAGTTCATCAAAACATCCGATAAAGGGTTTGAAAAGTTGCCCGGAAAATGGGTTGACATTGAAACCGACGGAAAGAACGAACAACATCCAGGCGTTTTAAACGCATTCGCCGCACACATTCTTCGAGGGGAACCCCTTATTGCGGAGGGCGCCGAGGGAATCAACGGATTGATTATTTCAAACGCAGCCTTCCTTTCTTCATGGCTTGAAAAAACCGTTGAAATCCCGTTTGACGAGGATCTTTATCTTAAAATGCTCAACGACAAAATCAAAAATTCAAAATTTGTGAAGGTTGTTAACGAGCAAGTTGAAGAAAACATGAATTCAACTTATTAAACGAAAGGACTGAACATTATGGCAAAATTTATTTTTTCCGCTTTTTGTGACGAATCGGGCGAAAATTCAATCGAAGGTCAGATTAAAGCTTGCAAAGCGAACGGAATCACTCACATGGAGCTTCGCGGTTTCGGTGAAGATTTAAATATCAATAATCTTTCGGTTGAACAGGCCAAAGAAATGAAAAAAATTATCGATAAAGAAGGAATGGTTGTTTCCTCGATCGGTTCAGGCTACGGAAAAATTGAAATTACCGATGACTTTGAGCCGCATTTTGAAGCTTTTAAAAACACCGTTGAAGTTGCGAAAATCCTCGGTGCAAAATATATCAGAATGTTCAGCTTCTATTTCACAAACGGTGAAAGTTATGACGAATACCGCGACGAAGTCATAAGCAGGGTAAAAGCAATGGCGGATTACGCAACGGAAAACGGTCTTATATGCTGTCATGAGAATGAAAAGGGAATTTACGGTGACACTGCCGAAAGATGTCTTGACCTTCTTGAAAATTGCGGAAAAAATCTTCGCGCCGTTTTTGATCCGGCAAACTTCATTCAGTGTGGTGTTGACACCGTAAAAGCATATGACCTTCTTGAAAAGCACGTTGAGTATTTTCATATAAAAGACGCGATTTACAAAGACGGTTCTGTTGTTCCGGCCGGAACAGGCGAGGGAAGAGTTCTTGAAATTATTACCCGTGCCGCAAAACAGGAAAGAACGATTGTTCTTTCTCTTGAACCGCACCTTCAGGTTTTTGAAGGCCTTGGCTCGCTTGAAAGCGGAACACTTGAATCAAACAGAACAATGCCCGAAAACGCATATCCTTCGCACGAAGCTTCGTTTAAAGCCGCGGCCGACGCTATGCATACTCTCGCCGAAAAAGCGCTGAGTCTCGCATGATGGAAAAAACGTTCAGAGTTTCGGTCGTTGGGTGCGGTAATATTTCAAAAACGCACCTTCCGGTTCTTTCGTCGCTTGACGGGATAATAATTTCTTCCGTTGTCGACGTTATTGAAGAGAAAGCTGATATGGCGGCAAAGGAATATTCATGCCGTGCGTTTTATGATTACGAAACAATGCTTCGTGAAGATAATCCCGATTGTGTGCATATCTGTACGCCGCACTATCTTCACGTCGAAATGGCCGAAAAAGCTCTTTGTGCCGGCATTAATGTTCTTTGCGAAAAGCCGCTTGCAATAACAAAAGAAAGCCTTCGGGAGCTTAGGAAAGTTTCAAGGGAAAGCGGAGCTTCTCTCGGTGTTTGTTTTCAAAACAGATATAATTCTGCCGTTGTCAAAGCGAAAAAGATTATCGAAAGCAAGAAATTCGGAAAACTTATCGCCGGAAAAGGCAATGTCAGTTGGTTTCGCGATAAAAATTATTATTCGGACGACTGGCACGGAAAGCTTTTGAAGGAAGGCGGGGGAGTCCTTGTCAATCAGGCAATTCATACCGCCGACCTGCTTCGTTATTTAATCGGTTCAAAAATCAAAAAAGTTGAGGCTCACGTTTTTGACGACAGTCTTTCCGACTTGATTGAAGTTGAAGATACCGCCTGCGTTCGCTGCGAATTTGAAAACGGCGTTCTTGCAATTTTGAATGCAACGAATGCGTTTTCCTTCAATTCCGAGGTTACGCTTGATTTTTATTTTGAAAGCGGCGACAAGCTTCACATCGAAGGTCTTGAACTTTATCACATGAAACCCGACGGCAACGTTATAAAGCTGACCGATGAAACCGAAACTGACTTTCACGGAAAGGACTATTGGGGTAACGGGCATTACGCTCTTATCAAAGACTTTTATGATTGCCTTTCACGGAAAAAGCATTTTTGGATCGATGCCGACGAAGGAGGACTTGCAACCGAGGAGTTCCTTGCTTCTTACGAATCATCGAAAAGGCAAAGAGCCGTCGCTGTCGATTACAGCAATTGACAATCCATTGAGGTTGATTTTAAAATTAAAATGTTGTATAATCATTTGTAAATCAAAAATACAAAGGAAGGTTATATGTCCGTTAATTTAATATATAAAGAAATTCCGACTGTTGCGCTCAGAGGACTTGTTGTTTTTCCCGACATGCGCCTTCATTTTGAAGTCGGAAGACAAAAATCCATTGCCGCATTTCGTGCGGCGGTTACCGAGAATCAGAAGATTTTTCTTGTTACTCAAAAGAGTATTGCATGTGAAGATCCGACGGAAGAAGATCTTTTTCCGGTCGGTGTTCTCGCAACCGTAAAGCAGATCATCAAATCTCCGGACAATAAAAACATCCGTGTTGTTGTCGAAGGGATCTGTCGTGCTTCAGCCACGGAATTTCTTCCGTGTCCGGATTATCTTCTTTGCAACGTTAAAGAACGCAAGTCAACTTCCGTCAAAAACGTTGACAAGGATTATATTGACGCGCTCGTCAGAAAAACGAAAGATATATTTGAATCTTATATTGATATTAC
>JAUNFH010000053.1 GCA_030525185.1 Clostridia bacterium | reverse complement strand
TACACTTTCCTATAGTGCAGGAAGAAGCTCGGCGCACACATCCGTAGCTTGCGAATTCACCGTTACTCAAGCGTAAAGATATTTAAACCAAAGGAGGAATATTAATGTCTTTTTCACCGTCACAGGATTTCATTTCAAAAATCAAGCATATTTTCGGCTACTTTATGGCAATTCTTATGGCTTTTTCTCTGATTCCCGGCATCAACCTTAAAACGGACAAGGTTGATTTCAAAGTTGTTTCGGATCTTACGACCGAATCAACCGAAATGACCGTTGAAATGAAAAACAGAAGCCTTTTGAGCATTGATTACGATGTTACCGTCGATAAGTTTGAAAAAAAGGTTGGCGAAGAATGGGTAGAAATTAAAATCCACCCGCTTACGAACAATTTTCCCGCCATATATTGTGTATATCCCGAAGGATGTGTTTTGCCGTTTGAAACATACAACTGCACCCTTTCTTTTTCTTCGCTATGCAATCAAGAAACCTTGAGCGCCGGCGATTACCGATTCGTATTACAATATCACCCGTGGAATAACTACACAGACTTCTCAACCGACATTTGCGAATTCACCGTTGCTCAAGCGTGACAAAAGATAAAAACAAAATCAAGCCGACCGAAACGGAAGCTTCTCCGATTCGGTCGGCATTTTTTATATAAAATTAACCCCGGCACGATCCGAGGTTTCGGACTGCACCGGGAGTGTGAAGGGCGGGTGTTAATATTATGCTTTGAAATTCGGCTTTCGGAGACAAATCCCCTTCCGCCGTTTTTTCAACCGAAGCTTTTGCAGACGGCAAAGAACCGATCCGCCTTTTTCCTTCGGTCAAATTTTTGCGGTTCAAAAAACCGCGGCTTCCGCAAGATTTCAACGATCAAGAATCAATGAAACGGCATGGGAAATCTCGTCATAATCCTTGATGAGGCTGTTATAACGTTCAATTCCCGACTCATTGATTTTGTAATACTTTCTGATACGTTTTTTTCCGACAAGTTCGGTTCTTCCGGAAATATAGCCCTGTTCTTCCATTTTTGTCAAAAGGAGATAAAGCGAACCTTCAAGCAAAGTATAGCGACCTTCGCTCTTTTGGCTCAAAGTCTGAACAATCTTGTATCCATACATTTCTTCCTTCTGAAGAAGATAAAGGACAAGAAGTTCGGTTGTTCCCCTTTTGAAGTTGTCTTGCATACGACTCATAATATCATCTCACGCCTTTATAAAAATATTCTATCACATATTATAACAGAGGCAAAAGCTTCTTTTTAAAATATGTGAAATTTCCGAGTCAATATCATCAGTTTGAAAATGAACTAATGGTATTTCGGATATAGTATATCACACTTAAGCGAAAAAGTAAATACAATTTAAAAAAATAATTGATTGAAGAATATTCAATTTCTGTGTTTCTGCGCTTTTCGCCCTCTTTTATTTTCGATGGCGCAGAAAAATCTTGACAAGACTTTCTTTAACGTGTATAATATCTGTCAGTTGCCGGTGTGGCGGAATTGGCAGACGCAAGGGACTTAAAATCCCTCGGTAGAAATACTGTACCGGTTCGATCCCGGTCACCGGCACCAAAAAAGGACTGTTGTTTTTGATCCAGCAGTCCTTTTTAATTTATACTTTTTCGGCCGCTTTTTGCGGCTTCTCCTTTTTTACGAGCCGGACTGTCAAATTGACCGCAATGCTGAGAAGAAGCATTGCACCCGCAACGCAAACCCAACCGAAGCCCATTTTATAAAGCGGAAGCTTTTGAAAAAGATTTCCGAACGCACCGAGCGGCGCTCCGGTCTCTTTGAGAGAATAAACAACGCTGACAACGGCCGTTCCGGCAACAGTCATCGGATAAACAAAACGGTTGTTTTTCCAAAGATCATGGGTGAGGCCGAGAAGAATCAGCACAATCGAAACCGGATAAATCGCATTGAGAACCGGAATCGAAATGCTCAAAATCATGCTCAGTCCGAGGTTACAAATGAGGAACGAGAAGAACGTGATGATATATACCCACGCTTTATAGGAAACCTTTTTGAAGAGCGTTGAAAAATACTGCGAAATTGAATTGATGAGTCCAACGCAGGTTGTGAGACACGCAAGAGTGAAAATTGCTGCGAGAAGCACGGCTCCCGGTGCTCCGAAAACCTGATAAACAATGCAGCGAAGCGTCCACGCGCCGTTTTCCTGAATTTCATAAACTCCGGAGCTGCATCTTCCCATATAGGAAAGCATTGCATAAACCAAGGCCAGAATCGTTCCGGCGAGCGTTCCGGCAATGACGGTATAGCGCATTTTGTCCCGCTTTTCGCGAAGACCGAAAGAGCCGAGAGTTGTTGAAATCACAAGGCCGAAATTCAGTGCGGCAATGGTATCCATTGTGTTATACCCTTCCGTGAAACCTTTGAGGAACGGAGATTCTCCGTAAGCTTCCTGCGGAGAAGAAACCTGAACTTTTCCGCGGAAAAGGAAACAAACAAAAAGAAGAGTGATCAACGCAAGGAGAGTCGGCGTCAGTACCCTTCCGATTCGGTCAACGAGTTTTCCCGGGTTGAGGCAAAGCCACATTGCAACGAGGAAGAAAACGAGCGAATAAGCCGCCATCCAAAGCTTTGCGTTCGCACCGTCCGGAAGATACGGCGCAACAGCCATTTCAAACGGGACGGAAGCCGCCCTCGGAATTCCGAGTCCGGGACCGATTGAAAGATAAATCAGCACCGTGAAAACAAGCGCAAACCGTTTTCCGACTTGCCGACCGAGCTTTTCAAGGCCGTCAAAACGGGCAACGACAACAACACCGAGAACCGGAAGAATGACCGCCGTTGCAATAAAGCCGAGCATTGCAAAAAGAGTGTTTGAACCGGCATTTTGACCGAGGAACGGAGGAAAAATCAGGTTTCCCGCCCCGAAGAAAAGAGCGAACAGCATTACGCTCACAACGAAGAGATTCTTTTTTTCAAGCTTCATTTTTTACTCCAATCATTTTTAACAAGACATAAGCAGTACCGCCAACCCGAACAGGAAGCGGTACTGCCTGATTATTAAGTGCAATTCATTTTACAGCAGAAATCTGATTCTGTCAACAAAGCCGAAGCAGTTCTACCGATTTTACTTTTTGACTGCCATAATCTTTGTCAAGAGATTGACGAGCGCAGTGAGGAATCTGAAAAGAGAAACGAAGAAATCGTTTGTATAAAGTTTGTCAAGCGGTGCGGCGCCGGTAATTTCGGTGAGGGAATCGTCCTTTGCACCGTATGTCATGAACTGCGTGTAAGAATAATTTTCTTTGATGTTTTCAATTGTCGGCTGTTCTTTGCTTCTGAGGAGGATTTCTTTGAACTGTTCAATACAATTCGGAAAATCCGGGTGCTTGCAGTCTCTGACGAACCAAGTGTTGTCCGGGAAGAGGCAGGTTGAAGCGTCAATCTTCTTATCGGCAGAGATATACTTTGCGTCATGAGAAGCAATATAATCTTTTGAAAGCGTTCCCGTCATGGTTGAACAGGTTGCGCCGAAGGAAAGCGCCTTCGTTTCGATTCTTCCGTCGCCGAGAGCGCGGCTGTTCTTTTCAACCGGAAGAAGGTTGTCTCCGTACTTTGCAATTACGGAAATATTGATTCCGCTGTTCTTTGCGTCGGTGAGAATCTTTTCCGAGTTGACCTGAACATTATAATGATAGTTATCGATTTTTTTGATGTATTCGGCATATGCGGTCTTGTCCGCGGTGTAATAGCCGTCGGAATCGTCTTTGAAAAGCTGTTCCTTTGCCGCTTCGTAATAGCGGTCGTCAATCATTGCCCAATAAGTCGGGAAGAAGAAGACGTTTGTTGCAAGGCGGGGAACCATGTAATTCTTAACCTGCTTATAAATATAATTGAAAACTTCGGTTCCGTAGCCGAGAGCCTTGAGCTGATAAAGGAACGAACAAAACGTTGCAACGAAAATTTCAAGCTCGTCGCCGTAAGCGGTGTCGTTGAGGAAGCGGTCGTTTCCGTTCATATAATATGTAACGTACTCGTCAATTGCTTTGTCGTCAAAATAAATCTGATTTGCGAAAAGCGCACCGACCGTCTGTGAGCCGGCAACCGTCGGAACATAAAGAACAAGGTTCGCAACGTTGTCCTTTGCTTCGTCGCCGACAAGATAAAGGTATGCGGTTGCGATAACTGATCCGAGGCAGCGTGAATCAATGTTGACTTTTTCACAATTGTTTACGCGCTTGACCTCTTTGATATATTCTTTGAGGAGTGCCGCGGTTTCAAACGGATCAACACGCCAATCCCACTGGAAAGTATAATTCTTTGAGGGAGAAAGCGGAGTTCCGACTTTCCATTCGCCGCCGTTCGTTCCGTCTTTTACGTCCCCGTTTTCATCAAGCTGAATCATTTCAAAAAGCGGAGTGATTTTGTCGCAGATTATTCTGCTGTAATTTTCCCAATTCTGAGTGACAAAAGCTTTTGAAAGTTCCTGGACCATAATCGGAACGAGCGATTTTGCGTATTCAACCTCGCTGAAAGACGGGTCGGGATTTGTGTAAATCTGATTTCCGTTCTTATCATAAACGAGAGAAGACCTTCCGTTGATATGAATCGTCGGATAGTTGTTCATTTCAAGCGCCGCAAAGCTCGGAATGCAAAGAGAAAAAACCATGATTGCACAGAGAACGGCACTGATCAGTTTTTTTGAAATTTTGTTCATAGATATACCTCGCCTCACATTAATTTCCTATATAATAACACAAACCGACACAATATTAAATCTTTGTTAACAAAATGACAATTAAATTTTCTTATTTTGCCATGAAAAAGCCACCGGCTCAATGCAGAATGTTCCGGCGGCTTGATTCTTTTTTGTGTCTGGCAACTATTAACCGCTCAACCGAACCGAGCGGTTTTTTCTTTGATTATTCGTGATGTGCCTTAAACGGAAGGAAAGCGTTCGTGTTGTCAAATTCTCCCGTATTATAAAGAAGGTCCTCAAAAATTTCTTTGAACTCAACCGGATTTCCGAAGTAGTCTTTGAGGGTGATAAACTTCGGAATTCTTGAAGCAATCGCCATAAAGCTCTTGTATTCCGCGGTATCGGGAGTATAACGTCTGATTCCGGAATAAAGGTTGACAACGAGTTCAAGAAGGAAATCCTTGACCTTTACGTTTTTGACAAGCGGATCGATTTTTGAAGAAATGAGAAGAAGTTTTCCGAGCGAATCGAAAGTCAAACCGTTGATAATTTTTCCGAGCGTTTTCAAAAGCGGTTTGAGTTTATCAACCGTTTTTGCGTCCATGCTGAAACCGTTGGCAAGAAGTTTGAAGTGCTCAATGTCGTTCTCCATTGAATCAAAAATATCTCTGAGCATGAAAAGGAAATGATCTTTCATGTATTCTTCGGTTGTCATGCCCTTCATGTCCCAATCAAAGGTTTTAAGATTATGGGTTTTGACGTCGATTCCGTCTTCGGTAACGGTCATCTTTCTGTACGGTGCGGGATGGCCGACGATTGAACCGGTGTTGACGTGATAAAGGCGGTTTCCTCTCGCTGTGTCAATATGAGTGATTGACTGCATATGCGTATGACCGGTGAAGCAGAACTGAATTCCGAGGTCGGCAAACATCGGAGCAACGGTTTCGTAATCGCCGAGCATATCGCGGTGAGAAAACAGCGGATAAACAACTCCCGGCGGAAGCATCGGATGATGCGTTACGGCAATGACTTTTTCTCCGTCGGCATTTGCTTCCTTAACCTGATTTTTAATCCAGTCAATAAGGCTTTCGTCGTAGCCGCAGTATGACCTTCCGTTTCCGTCGTCGTTAAGCATCAAAAGGCGCCAACCGGGAACAAGCTTTACGGCGTAAGAATAAGACGGAGTATGTTCCGAAACCGCTTCGTTCCAGCCGAATTCGGCATATACGTCGCGAAGCTGTGAACGGGGATATTCTTCAAGCTTGAAGTCCCCTATTTCCGTATATCCTCGTGCATTGTTGTCAAAATCATGAGTCGCAAACATGAGGAAAATGCGCTTTCCGGCCTTTTTGAGCTTTTTAAGCTTTTTAACAAGAAGGTCGTGGCTGACTTTTTCGCCGTCATAGGTTACATCGCCGGAGATGATTACGATTTCGTTATCCTTGTCGTCGGCAATTTCTTTGAAAGCCGCGTCAATGATTGCGCCGGATTCGGCAACGCATTTTTGATCGGTTCCGCAGCGAAGATCAAAATATTTTCCGTATGAACCGATTGCTTCGTTTGCGTAATAATGAAGGTCGGTTATCTGATAAAAATTAAATTTTTCCATTGGCGAACTCCCTCTCAAATTAAAGTCCGGTCTTTTCTCTGATGTAATTTCTTGCGAGAACGGCATATTCAAACGGGTTTGCCTTTGCAGGATCCTGCTCCGCTTCAACAACTACCCAGCCTTCATAATCGGCCTCGGCAAGGATATCAAAAACGGGAGTGAAATCAAAGTCTCCGTCGCCGGGAACAGTGAACGAACCGGCACGAACGCAGTCAAGGAAGCTGTATCCCTTAACCTTTGCTTCGTCGATAACGCTTTGACGGATACTCTTGAGGTGAACGTGCTTAACACGGTGAACGTACTTTTTGAGTACGGCAACCGCATCTTCGCCGCTGAATGCAAGGTGGCCGGTATCGAAAAGAAGATAAACAAGGTCGGGGTCGGTGATTTCCATGAGCTTGTCGATTTCTTCTGTGGTCTGAACGCCTGTTCCCATGTGGTGATGAACGGTGAAGTACATACCCTTTTCCTTTGCAAGACGGCCCATTTCATTGAAGCCCTTTGCAATGAGAGCCCACTGTTCATCGGTATAAACCGGTTTTGCGCCGAAGATTGAAACGGGCTTGCCCTGAATGCTGTTGCCCTGTTCGGAAGCGCCGATTACCTATGCGCAGAGAGCGTGAAGAAAATATCTGTGCTAGATGAAAGCTTCGATTGTTGCGTCATAGCCTTCGGAAAGAAGAAGCGAAGAAAACCATGCGTTGCAGATTCTCATGCCTCTTACGTCAAGCTTATGCTTGAGGGTTTCAACGTCTTTCGGATACTTGTTTCCGATTTCGCTTCCGGTGAAGCCGGCAAGAGCCATTTCGCTGATGCACTGTTCAAAAGTGTTTTCCGCGCCGAGATCGGGAAGGTCGTCGTTTGTCCATGCAATGGGAGCGATGGCAAGCTGAACTTTTTCTTTATTAAGCATTGTTATTTCTCCTTCAAATTAATAAAGTCTTGCTTTTGCAATGTTTTCTTTCATGTCTTCATATGCTTTTTGAACGGTTTTGCTCTCTGAAACCTCTGCAACGCCGACACGCCACCATGAATCGTAGCCGTCGGACATTGATTTATGGGCAACCTTGATGTCAAAAAGACAGGGAACTGTCTGCGTTTTTGAATCTTCAAGTGCGGCATAAAGTTCTTCTTCGTTGGTTACACGATAAGCCTTGCAACCGTAGCCTTCGGCGATTTTTGAAAAGTCGGTAATAATAACTTCGCCGTCAAGACCGGTTTCGGTTCTTCTTGTGAAACGGGTTCCGTAGGTTTCGGTTCCCTGGTTGTTCTGAAGATTTTCAATGCAGCCCCAGCCGCTGTTGTCAAAGAGCATGACGTTGATTTTTGCCTTTTCCTGGAGCGCCGTGTAAAGCTCGCTGTGGAGCATGAGGAATGAGCCGTCGCCGACCATTGTGTAAACTTCCTTGTCCGGGCAGGCAAGCTTTGCGCCGAGTGCGCCGCAAATTTCGTATCCCATGCAGGAAAAGCCGTATTCGACGTGATAAGTATATTCGCTCTTTGACTTCCAAAGTCTTTGCATACAGCCCGGAAGCGAACCCGCCGAAGCGAGGGCGATTGCATCATCGGCAACACATTCGTTGATGATTCCGAGGGCACGGGTCTGCGAAAAACCGTTTTCAAGCTTTACGCTGTAGCAACGGTCAATCTCTTTGAAAAAATCGGCCTGTGCCTTTTTGTATTCGTCAGTCCATGCGGATTTATAGCCGTCAAGCTTTGCGGAAATTCTTTCAAGCGATTCCTTTGCGTCGGCAACAACGGCAACGCTGTCCATTTTGAAAGCGTCGAACGTGCAGACATTAATTGAAAGCATTTTTACGTTCGGATTTTGGAAACCCCACTTTGAGCAGGTTGTGAAGTCGGTGAGTCTTGTTCCGACGGCGATTACAAGGTCGGTCTGCTTTGCGATTGCGTTTGCCGAACCTGTTCCCGTAACTCCGCAACCGCCCATGTTGAGCGGGTGATTCCAAGGAATCTGACCTTTGCCGGCCTGGGTTTCACCGATTGGAATGTTGAACTTTTCGGCAAAAGCAAGTGCGGTTTTATAGCTTTCGCTGTAGGTTACTCCGCCGCCGACAATCATCATCGGCTTTTTGGCGTTTCTTATCATCTCCGCCGCCGCATCGGTTTCACGCTCGGACGGGATTCTTCTGTCCATATACCAAACACGTTTTTGAAGGAAGTGGTCGGGATAATCAAAAGCTTCGGCTTCAACGTCCTGCGGCATTGCAATGCAGACGGCGCCTGTGTCGGCGGGATCGGTGAGAACACGCATTGCGTTGATGCAGGCGGTCATAAGCTGTTCGGGGCGGTTGATTCTGTCCCAATATTTGCAGACGGGTTTGAAAGCGTCGTTCGCCGTGATTGCAACGGAAGTCGGCTGTTCAATCTGCTGCAAAACAGGGTCGGGCTGACGGCAGGCAAAAGTGTCGCCGGGAAGAACAAGAAGAGGTATCCTGTTCGCCGTTGCCGTTCCGCAGGCGGTCACCATGTTGAGTGCGCCGGGGCCGATTGAAGAAGTGCAGGCAATTATTTCACGTCTTTTTTTCTGCTTTGCAAAAGCGATTGCGGCGTGAGCCATGCCCTGTTCGTTGTGTCCCTGGTAATAAGTGAGCGAATGGCCGCCCTGTTCAAGAGCCTGACCGATTCCGACAACACAGCCGTGGCCAAAAATTCCGAAGATACCTTTGACAAACTTCGTCTCCTTTCCGTCGAAGGAAACATACTGATTGTCAAGGAACTTTACCAAAGCTTGCGCCATTGTGAGTTTCATTGGCTTATTCTCCTTTCATCGGCGGCCACATTTTCTTTTCGTTTTCCGGATCGGTTACCCAGCGGTGTTCCGGAATGAAGTACGGTGTGATATACGGATTTCCGTCAAGGTGGCGGATTACCCAAAGATACCACATTGCATAGCCGGGAGCGGTGGTCTGGGGATGAGTTTCCTCGTTAACGATGAAAACGGTTGAGTTGTTGTGGGTTTTATAGACGGTTTCGTCAAGTTCGGCAAAGCCGTAGCCGTTTTCGGGGTTGAATTTATAGTAATAAATTTCGGGCTGCGGGTGATTATGCGGCGGATAGCTGCTCCATTTTCCCGGGAAACCGATAACTTCGCCGAGAACAAGGTTTGAATAAGGTGCGTTTGAGTAATCAAAAACGGTTCTTACGATTCTTGTTGAAGCTTCGCGCATTGTTCCCTGTCCCCTGTTTTCGCTCGCGCACTCTTCGGGAGTATAAAGCTTTGAGGGGAAAGTTTTTTCGTTGTCGGTTCTGTGAACGCACCATTCGCTTTCACCGAGAGCGGTGATTGTGACTTTCACGTCGTTCGCAACATGAAGTACCCACGGTTCATAATCAAAGCAGTTTTCGCGTTCGATTACGGTTTCCTTTCCGTCGAAGGAAATTTTTGCTTTTCCGTTAACGAGAAGATAGGCGCGTTCAAGGTGCTGTTCTTCGCTGAAAACGTCGCCTTCCTTCATGCGAAGGATTCCGAAATCCATGAGCGAGTGCTGCTCTTTGTTATCCATTGTTGCTATTGCGGTATATCCGTAAGGAAATTCCTTCGGTCCTCTGATATGCATAAGAATGCCAACCTTTCCGACTGCGATAAATCAAATTTTAAACACGTTTCCGGCGCAGTCATCCGGACGCGGATAAAGCAGTGAACGCCGGCATCAGAAAAGACACCGGCAGAACAAATAATCACATAATTTCAGAAAGTTTTACGGGTCTGCCCTCTTTGACCGATTTCTTTGCGGCAAGAGCGATAAGGATTGCGGCAAGACCGTCTTCACCTGTTGTCGGGGTCGGCTTGTCGTTCTGAACGGCATCAACGAACTGAATCATTTCGTCACGGAAAGACTGCATGTATCTTTCAAGGAAGAAATAAAGCGGCTTGTCTGTCATAACGCCGTCGGCAGTCATGAGGGTGACGTTGGTCGGAGTGTCGTTTGCGGCAACGGCGGCGCCGAGCGAACCGAAAGCTTCGACTCTCTGGTCATAGCCGTATGCTGCACGGCGGGAGTTATCGATTACGCCGATTGCGCCGTTTTTGAACTTGAGCGAAACGATTGCGGTGTCAACGTCGCCGGCTTCGCCGATTGCGGGGTCAACAAGGCAGGTTGCGTTGACATAAACTTCTTCAACTTCGCTTCCTGCGATGAAGCAAGCCATATCGAAATCATGAATAGTCATGTCAAGAAAGATTCCGCCTGAAACGGCGGCATACTCTGCCGAAGGCGGTTCGGGGTCGCGCGAAGTGATTTTGACAAGTTCGAGCTTTCCGATTTTTCCCTCATTGATGAGTTCGCGAATATGAGAGAAGTTATGGTCAAAACGGCGGTTGAAACCAACCTGAAGTTTTACACCGGCTTCTTTAACGGCTTCGATTACGGCAAGAACCTTTTGAGGAGTGAGATCAACCGGCTTTTCGCAGAAAATGTGCTTTCCGGCCTTTGCGGCTTCGATTGAAATGTCAGCATGAGTGTCGGTTGACGAACAAACAAGAACGGCGTCGATTTCCGGATCGGCGAGCATTTCTTTATAATCGTCATAAATCTTTTCGATTCCGTACTCTGCGGCAAGAGCGGGAAGCGCGTCTTTATAAACGTCAGTGATTCCGAGCACTTTTGCGCCGGGAACATTATATGTAATTGATTTCATGTGAACCTTGCCGATTCGTCCGGCACCGATGATTCCGATGTTTAACTGTTTCATTATTGGAATTCCTCCGTTTAACAATAGTGTTGCGGCAGTTGTTACAAAACATTGTTCTCAGACCTGCTGCACTAATGTAAATTATAGCACACAAAAGCGGGCGGTTTCAAGAAGAAACCGCCCGTCCGCTGTTATAAATTAATGTCTCATTTTTGTGCAAATAGCCAATAATTTCCGATTATTTAATCGGGCAAAGATAAAAGCTGAATTCAAGCTCGTCTTTAATCGAAAGGTCATACGCAGGCAAAACTCCGGAGCCGCAGCTCTCGGTTCCCGTTCCGAGAACAAAACCGTCAATGTTCAGGAAAACCTTGTTTTCGTTTTTAAGGTTTTCAATGTGCTTCGCCGCACGCAGAGACTTGTCGGAATACGGCTTCACGGTGAAGGTGAAAGGAGCTTTTCTGTTTGCGATTTTCAGACCCTTGCCCTCTTCGTCGGTGAGCTCATGGAAGCGGGTTTTCATGTGCATTCCGTTTTCCTGCGGCTTGATGTAATATTCAAACATTTCTCCGACGGTGGATTCATAAACGCCCATGAACGACTGAGCGCAAAAATCGGGAAGGTTTTCAAGTTCGCCGAGTCCGTAATACTTTACGTTTGAAAGCGACTTGTCGAGGTCAAGACTGACTCCGAAACGCGCAAGCGAAAGCTTTTTGAGCGAGGCCGGGAACGGACGTTCGATTTCAGCTTTGACTGCGATTGTTCCGTCAGGATGAATGTTATATTTAAGCTCGAATTCAAAAACTTTCTTTCCGGCGAATTCAAGGTTTGCCTCGGTTTTAAGTTTGATAACGCCTTTGTCGTTTTTGATTGAAGCGAGTTTTGATGAGGCAACGCGAAGTTTGTCCAAACCGTTTTTGCGCCAAGTCTTTCCTTTTGAAACGTCGTTGTCAAGTTCGGCGCGATAAAGATTCGGAACAAAGCCGAAATTATCCGAAAGAAGTTCCTTTGAACCGATTTTATAGCTGAAAAATGCGCCGGTCTTTTTGTCGAAAGCAGCCGTTCCGCCGTCAAAAGCAACAATGATGCTGTCCCCTTTTTTGGTATACGCGGCCGCACCGGTGGAAGCGATTTCGGGCTTTTTGATTTTTTCAAAAATCGTGAGCTGCTCTTTCGCAACAAGAGCGCCGTTTTTATGGCGATAGTAAAAATCAATATACCAATCGTGTTCCCTGTCGGTCATCTTATGGGCAAGAACAATGCTCTTTGACGCCATCGGCTCAATGTCGAGCAAGACCGAACCGGTTTCAAAAACAACTCCGTCGCGGAGAAGTTCATATGTTACATCATAAACCGAAGCATTGAGAAAACGGTTTGTGTTGACGAAATAATAAAGGTTGTCGCTGAGTCTTTCGCATCTTATCGGGCGATAAACCGCTTTCATTTCATATGCGCCCGTGTGCGGTCTTCTGTCCGGGAAGAAAAGTCCGTCAACGCAGAAGTTTCCGTCGTGATATTTTTCGCCGTGGTCGCCGCCGTAGGTATACTTATACTTTGCGTTCGGGTCGTATACGCTGTGGTCGGCCCATTCCCAAATGCAGCCGCCCGTCAGCTGGTCGTTGTCATAAATCAGATTCCAGTAATCCTCAAGTCCGCCGGGGCCGAGACCCATGGCGTGGCAATATTCACAAAGGAAATACGGCTTGTTTTTATATCGCGGGCCGAGAGCGTGCTTTGCGATTCTTTCAATATTCGCCGGGCTTTGGTACATTTCGGAAATCACGTCATACGAACCTCTCGGCGTTCTGATTGCCGCTTCGTAATGAACGGGAATCGTTGTGCGTTCTTTCAAAAGTTTATAGCACTTATCCTGGTTTTTCCAGCCGCCCGATTCGTTTCCGAGACTCCACATTGTGATTGACGGATGGTTCTTATCACGCTCAAACATACGAAGAACCCTGTCTTCAAAACGGGAAAGCCACTTTTTGTCGTTGCTGATTATGTTCGGCTTCAAAGTCGGTTTAAGCTCCTGATTGAACTGGGTTCCGTGGGTTTCGATGTCCGCCTCGTCAATGACATAAAGGCCGTATTCGTCGCAAAGATAAAGGAACATCGGGTCGGGAGGATAGTGAGAAGTTCTGACCGCGTTGACGTTGAACTCCTTCATGAGCTTGATGTCTTTGAGCATATCCTCTCCCGTCATCACATAGCCGGTTTTTTCGTTCGTGTCGTGGTGGTTGACGCCTTTGAATTTAATCGGTGCGCCGTTGAAAAGGAAAAGTTCGTTTTCAATCGTAACCGTTTTGAATCCGATTTTTTCACGAACGGTCATCGAAGGCTGATTTTTGCTTTTAAGGGTAACAAAAAGGTCATAAAGTTCAGGCTTTTCCGCGTTCCATTCCCGAACGTCAAGATTCGCAAAAAAGAACGAGGACTCGTCGCCGGCGCTGTGAGTCTGAGAGCCGAGAACTTTTCCGTTCTTTTGAATTTCCGCTTCAAGAACAGCGTTGTCCTTCGGTCCTTCGAGCGAAACATTCAGCTCAAGTTCATACTTTCCGTCCGGCTGTTTTTCGCTTTTTGCGCGGAAATCACGGATGAAGCAGTCGGGATATTCGGTAACATAAACGTCACGGAAGATTCCGTTTTCTCTGAACATATCCTGACATTCAAGGTAAGTTCCGTTTGACCACTTCGTCACGATTGCAAGAAGTTCGTTTTCGCCCTCTTTGACCGCTTTGTCAATGCAAAATTCGGCCATGTTGTGACTGCATTCGCTGTATCCGATGAAAACGCCGTTGACGTAAAGAGTGAGCGATGAACAAACGCCGAGGAAGGTCAAAACGGTATGTTTCGTTTCCTTTTTCAAATTAAATCTTTTCACATAAATTCCGGCGGACATTTCTTCCGGAACATACGGAATCGTTGTCGGGAATTCATATCTTGTGTTGATATAAACCGGGCTTTCATAGCCTGTTCTCTGCCACGTCGAAGGAACACAAACGGTGTCAAAAGCAAAATTTTCCGTGTCAATGTATGACGGAAGACGGGAGAGCTTTTCAAAATATTTGAA
>JAUNFH010000210.1:2094-3057 GCA_030525185.1 Clostridia bacterium | reverse complement strand
GAGGGTTTGTTTTCAAAAATCTCCTTTGCGCTCAGGTGACAGTGCCAGTCAAAAATCGGTTCATCTTTTGCAAAATCAAAAAACAGTTCTTTTGCGGTTTCTGTTTTGAGAAGAAAATCGCTGTCCATAAACTTTTTCAAAAAAACCACTTCCTTTGGCTCAATTTTAATATCAAAGAGGGGAGTTGTCAATCAGAAAGCGTTTACAACTTTGCAGTTTTTGATAAAGATTAAGCCGACAGTTTGAATTGTTTGTAAACAGACGCTTAAAAACGTTCAAAATTGGCAAGAATGTCTTATTTTTCTTGACTTTTATAGACAAAAGTGTAAAATTAAACTATAATTAAAGTAAGGTGCGGAGAAGGCACCTTAAATAATGTCCGGCAGTTTTTTGTCGGCGGCAAAAATCCCTTGGAGGCAGATATCATGAAGAAAACATTAAACAAAGGCAGAAAGACCCTTTCAGTTTTGCTTGCGCTTGTTCTGGCGTTCGGAACGCTTTTGATTGTTCCGGCGGCGGCCGAAGGCGCAGAGGGCAAGTGGGTCGCGACCTGGGGCACGTCTCCGGTTGACTATTTCATTTCGCTTGCAGACTATGTTTCGGGCTTTCTCGTCAACGGAAAGCTTGTCGCAGGTACTCTCACAAGAACCGAGCTTTCGGTTTCCTCGGCCGGCGAAAAGCTCCGTCTCAAGTTCTCGAATGAATACGGAGACAGAGACGTCAGCTTCACAAACGCCAACATCGCAAGAACAGACAGCTCAAAAAGCGGCGCAATCGAAAAATCCTCGGTAACTCCGCTGACCTTCGGCGGAAGCCGCGAAGCTGTTATTCCGGCAGGCGGCGTAATTTGGTCGGATGAGATAAACTTCAAAACCGATGCGCTTGAAAAGCTCACCGTCAGCCTGTATTTTTCAAAGGAAACCCCGGTCAAGACCGCCGGCCTTTTCTGCGGAAAAACATATT
>JAUNFH010000210.1:0-2084 GCA_030525185.1 Clostridia bacterium | reverse complement strand
CCCTGACTGTTCCCGGAGCAGCCGATGAAAGCAGAATGAGAAGACCTTCGGAAATCAGCATCGCGACCGGAAAGAACGCATATCACATCATTCCGTTCCTTACAGCAATCGATACTTATACCACAGCCGAAAACGCTTATTCGGCCGTTTTCATCGGAGACTCCACCCTCGTCAACGGCACTACCCAGTACCTTTCAAAAAGACTTGTTGAGTCCGGCGAAAAGCACGTTTCAATCATCAACGAGGGCATCATGGGCAACCGCCTTTTCTATGACGGCCACGGCCTTATCGGAACTCTTTACGGAAAATCAGTCACCGAAAGATTCCAAAGAGATGCGTTGGACATTGCCGGCTGCGAAGTTATTGTTGTAAAAATCGGCGTCAATGATATTCTTCATCCTTCTTCAAAGAGCATGGGAGACGAAGCACCCTACGTTTCGGCAGAGGATATTATAAAGGGCTATGAAGACCTTGCAAACAGAGCGCACGAAAGCGGAAAGCGCATTTATTTCATGGAGATTACTCCGTGGAAGGGCTATGTCCGCGACATTCTCGGCTCAAAGGGAGACATTGTTTGGAGCGAGGAGCTTCAGGCGATGTGTGACGAATGCAACGAATGGATCAAGACCAACGACGTTGCCGACGGCTACATTGAATCCGGTAACCTTGCAAAACCGGGTGACATTACCGCTTTCCGCGATCAGTTCACGAAGGACGGAATCCACCTCACGGAAGCCGGCGCTCTTGCACTCGCCGACTGCATTGACCTTGAGGCCATTTTCGGAATCAAGGACGCAAAAACCGCTTCCGAAATTTACGGCGTGAACCCCTATGAAGCGGAAGGCGAAGGAAAAACAAACCAGAGACTTCTCAAGGCGAAGAACTTCCTTTTGATTGTCCGTCAGCTTCTTTCAACGCTCAGAGTTGAATACGGCCCGTTCCAGAGATTCCTCGACAAGATCATTGATTCAATTCCGGATAACGGTTCGCTCCTTGCCTTCGCGCAAAGGCTCAGAAAATAAAAAGTATAATAAACAGCAGCGGCTTCGCTTTTAAAACGAAGCCGCTGCATTTATTTTTGTTTAGCGTCAGTATGTAATCGTATAAGTATCCGTAAGGCTTCCTTCAAACTCTGCGGCGAGGTTCACTTGGAGCTTTCCGGTGACGTTGCTTTTAAGCGGAAGGTATATTTTCAGCTTCGTGAGCTTTCCGTTTTTGCTAAGCGTTGCCTGAAGCTTTGTTCCCGGGTAAACGGTTTTCGCAGTTGTGATCTTTGCGCTCATCGGAAGCTCAAGCGTTGCAAAATCCAACGGATCGGTAACGCTCATGTTTGCGCGGGCGGAGGTGCCGGTCGTTCCGTCAAAGACAGTGGTTTCCTTCTTGAGAACGATCGTGAGCTTTGTTGAACCGTTGGAGGCCGTTTTTGCCGAAGCACTCGCAATGTCTTTGACGCTGAGAGTTGCTTTTCTTCCAACGGGAGAGACGAATTCATTGACGGTTGTTGTTTCTCCTCTGGAGTTCTTGCCTTTTCCGTTGCGGAACTTTATGCTTTCATCCGAGGGAACAAGAAAGCTTTTGAGCATTTGGTTGACAGGATTTGAAAGGGTGCTGACGGAGCAATCCGTGCAAACGAGTTTGATGTCTCCCTCTTTGTGAATTTTCACGTTCTTTTCTTTTTTCAGCGCGTTGACCGCTTTGTTATAGCGTGCCACAATGTCTTTTGCGTTCGAGGGAAGGGTGGGTTTCGGCTCATCAATAACTTTCGGAAGTTTAAAATCTTCGTTGCCGGAAATTATCTCCCTGCCCAAAAGGTTATATGCGGTGAAAACAAGGCGATACTTTGTGTTGTCCGAAAGGCTTTTGAATTCAGCTTCGGTTTCCCTTGTCTTGACCGTTTTTATGAGCTTTTTGCCTTTATAAAGGCTGACCTTATAGGAAAACGCACCGTTTACCTCATCCCATGAAACGGAAGCATCGACCGTCTTTTTCCCGGACTGAACGTTTACGTTGACTGTGAAGTTCGGAAAGATTACAAAGTTCAGCAGCTTGGTTCCGCTGTAATTGCCCTTGAAGGTGATTTTTAC
>JAUNFH010000209.1 GCA_030525185.1 Clostridia bacterium | reverse complement strand
CGTTGCGGGAGCGGCAGTCGTGTTGTTCGCCGGAGCGGCGCCGCCTGCGTTGTTTACGGTGACGTTCAGCTTGATCGTACAGCCGGAAAGAACCGAAACCGAAAGAACAAGGCAAAGAACGAGAGCGAGAATTCTGCTTGCTTTTTTCATTGTTTTTCTCCTTTTTCTTGAAAAAGATTTTTTGCCCCGGTTTCGGCTGCGCCGACACAAGGCGTATTTATGTCTTCATTTTATAATAAAGCACTCCGTTTGTCAATGACTTTTTTCAAAAACGGAGTGCTTAAATGATATTTTTTTGTCTGAAATGACGATATTATTTTTAAAAGTTTGCAATCAAACGTTGAAAAGGAAGTGAACAACGTCTCCGTCCTTCATAACATATTCCTTTCCTTCGGAGCGGATGAGACCTTTTTCTCTCGCCGCCGCAAGGGAACCGCATTCGATGAGGTTTTCAAACGAAACGACCTCGGCTCTGATGAAACCGCGTTCAAAATCCGAATGGATCTTTCCGGCCGCCTGCGGAGCTTTCGTTCCCTCTTTGATTGTCCACGCTCTGACTTCGGGCTGACCCGCGGTGAGATATGAAATGAGACCGAGAAGGTGATAGCACTTTCTGATAAGAAGGTCAAGTCCGCCTTCTTCAACGCCGAGGTCGGCAAGGAAAATTTCCTTGTCTTCCTTTGAAAGGGAAGAAATTTCCGCTTCAAGTCCGGCGCAAATCGGAAGAACTTCGCTGCCTTCGGCGGCGGCAAGTTCACAAACGGCTTTGTAATTTTCGTTTTCTTCAATTCCGTTTGAAAAGTCCTGTTCGCTCATGTTGCAGGCATAAATAACCTTTTTTCCGGTGAGAAGGCAGGCGGAGTCAAGAAGAGCCTTTTCCGTTTCGTCGCACTCAACGCTTCTTGCCGGTTTTTCGTTTTCAAGAGCTTCCTTGACCCGTTTGAAGAAATCAACCTCCGCGGCGAGGGACTTGTCGCCCTTCATTGCCTTTGTTGTTCTGTCAATTCTTCTTTCAACCATTTCAAGGTCGGAAAGGATGAGTTCAAGATTGATTGTTTCAATGTCTCGCTTTGCGTCAACCGAACCGTCAACGTGGATGATGTCGGTGCTTTCAAAGCAGCGGACAACGTGAACAATTGCGTCAACCTCGCGGATATGGGAAAGGAACTTGTTTCCGAGTCCTTCTCCCTTTGAAGCACCGCGGACAAGGCCGGCAATGTCAACGAATTCAACCGTTGCCGGAGTAATTTTCAAGGGATTATACATCTCCGCAAGCTTGTCAAGTCTTGAGTCGGGAACGGCAACAACGCCGACGTTCGGCTCAATTGTGCAGAAAGGATAGTTTGCGGACTGAGCTCCCGCATTGGTTATTGCATTGAAAAGTGTGCTTTTGCCGACGTTCGGCAGACCAACTATTCCGAGTTTCATTTTTCAAAAACCTCTTTTTTCTTTCTTCAAATACTTTTTGTTTCTTTTCTGTTTATTATTCACAGGCCGCTTTAAGCGCCTGATCGATATCGGCAATGATATCCTCAACGTTTTCGATTCCGACGGAAAGGCGGATAAGGTCGCTTCTCACTCCGCATTCTTCAAGCTGAGAATCCGAAAGCTGGCGGTGAGTTGTCGAGGCCGGATGAAGAACGCAGGTTCGGCAATCCGCAACGTGAGTCACGATTGAAGCGAGCTTCAAAGAATCCATGAATTTTGTTGCCGCCTCTCTTCCGCCCTTAACTCCGAAAGAGACAACGCCGCAGGTTCCGTTCGGCATATATTTTTTTGCTTTTTCAAACTGGCTGTCGCCTTCAAGAGAGGGATAGGATACCCATGAAACATATTCGCTCTCTTTAAGGTGTTTTGCAACGGCGAGCGCATTTTCGCAGTGGCGCTCAACACGAAGCGGAAGCGTTTCCATTCCGAGATTGAGAAGGAACGAATTCATCGGAGCGGGGATTGAACCGAGGTCACGCATAACCTGAGCAACGCACTTTTGAATATAAGCAAGTTTTCCGAATTTTTCCGTGTAAACAACGCCGTGATAAGATTCGTCGGGCGTTGTGAGGCAGGAAAACTTTCCGCTCTTTTCCCAGTCAAAATTACCGCTGTCGACAATCGCTCCGCCGACGGACGTTGCGTGGCCGTCAAGATACTTCGTTGTCGAATGAGTGACGATATCCGCGCCGAACGTGAACGGACGGCAGTTGACCGGAGTCGGAAAAGTGTTGTCAACGATGAGCGGAACGCCGTGTTCGTGGGCCGCGGAAGCGAACTTTTCAATGTCAAAAACATTGAGGGAAGGATTTGAAAGCGTTTCGCCGAAAACGGCTTTTGTGTTTTCTTTAAACGCCGAATCAAGTTCTTCCTTCGTGCAATCGGGCGAAACAAAAGTAAAGTCAACGCCGAGTTTTCTCATCGTGACGTTGAAAAGATTAAACGTTCCGCCGTAGATTGCGCTTGAGGCAACAACGTGGTCGCCGGCGCCGGCAATGTTGAAAACGGCGAAGAAATTTGCGGACTGACCGGAAGAAGTCAAAACCGCACCGACTCCGCCTTCGAGCGAGGCGAGCTTTGCCGCAACGGCGTCATTGGTGGGGTTTGCAAGACGGGTATAAAAATATCCGCTTTCTTCAAGGTCGAAAAGTCTTCCCATTTCTTCGCTTGAGTCATATTTATAAGTTGTACTTTGAACGATCGGAAGAACTCTCGGTTCACCGTTTTTCGGGGAGTAGCCTGAATGAAGGCATTTTGTGTTTAAACCGTACTCGTTCAATTTACGCACCGTCCTTTTCAGAAAAAGATTACATGAAAGTAATTATATTACAAAAGCCGTTAGAAGTCAATGGTGAAAGATTTCGGAAAAAGGGAAGGGGATTTTCGCTTTTTGCGGCGGAAAAATTCAGCGCAAAACCGTGCGGTCGGCTTTAAATATTTTCATGACGAAAAAGTTGGGTTCTTTAAGTCGCGCGGGTTTAATCCGTAATGGAATTGTTCCGTTGCGGCAGAGTTTTCTTTGGCTCACTCCTGTGAGGGAGCTGTCGGCTCTGCCGACTGAGGGAGAAACTTCCTACGCTGTGGTTTATTCTTTTGGTGC
>JAUNFH010000208.1 GCA_030525185.1 Clostridia bacterium | reverse complement strand
ATCGGTTACCCACGCATTGAAGGCTGAGTCATTGCTCGTTGAGCCCATAAAGGTCATCACGCAGTCCATCACAATGACCGTCCAGACTGTTGCCGTGAGAATTTGAACCTCATCGGAGAGATGAAAAATTGACGCCACGCTGTCTCTTGAAATGAGGCCGAATGAAGCCGTGATAAGCCCCCATGCAACGTAGCCCACTGAAATGAACGCCTTGCGTTTGTTCATTCTGTCGCTGAGCGTACCCATAATGAAGGTTGTGACAACGGCAGTCACTGCGCTGAGAGCGACCATGAGCTTGATTGCATCCTGAAACCCAATCGCGCCGTCAACAGCAGTCTGAGTGGCACCGTTTGAATAGATGTTGTGAAACAAAAAAGTGTTAAAGTAGATGTTTTCAATGTTCCACGCGATCTGACCCATCATTCCGAAAAGAATGATATTGAACCAGAGGCGCGGTGAAAGTTTTTTCTTCGTCATATTTTTCTCCTGCCTTTTTCATAATGCTTATTGATAGTATATCTTTCCCGGATCAAAAAAGCAACCGATTTTAAAGAAAAAAGACCGCCCCGTTTTTTCGGGACGGTCTTAAATTCAGTTATTGCGTCTTAGTGCTTCACGATGCTGCTGATCTTCTGGAAAATAAGTCTGAAGATGAACAGGAATCTCTGAAGGAGACGATAGAAGAAGTTGTTGGTTGTTGAATTGAAGTCAACGCTGAAGTGGCAATCATCGCAGATTCCATCGCCATTCTTGTCAACGTGGCCGAGAGCCGGCTCTTTTTCGATCTTCTTGCTGCCGCAGACAGCGCAGGTGTATCTGATTTCGCCGTCAACTGTGCAGGACCTTTCAACGCGAACAACTCTTTCGCCCCATTCGTGGGCACCCTCATGAACAAGTTCACCGGTCTGAGCAAAGGCATAAACCTTTCCGTCAATTTCGGTCGTGTCGTCAGCCATAAGGTGAGTTGAAGGCTCGAAGTAATAGGTCTTTCCTTCAATCTTCTGCCAGCCGCTGACCATGTCTGAGCCCCAGTAATAAACGGTTCCGTCAGCGGTCTCATAGAATGCGCCGCGAACAAGTTTTCCGTCGTCTGAGAAAACATAGTCAAGCTTCTGACCGGTTCTTACCTTGACAGTTGCCTTTCCGGTTCTCATTGCGCCGTTGGATCTTGAGAAGTAATAGAGATTTCCTTCAATTTCGTGCCAGCCGACAAGAACGGATGTGTTGGAGCCGCGGAAGGCTCTTACGCCGCCGTCAAACACTGCGCCGATCTGGCGTCCGTCATTATCAAAGCGGAATGTGCCCTGAACCTTGCCGAGCTGGTGCTCGCCAATAAGACCGAGACCGTTTTCGTCGAAGTAATAAGCGTCCTTTTCATACTGAAGCCAGCCGATCTTCTTTTCACCGCCGAGGAAATACATATTTCTTCCGGTGTCAAGGTCGCGTGCAAAGCCGGTATAGCTTTCAAGCTCAACCGGGTATCCGCATACCGAGCAATAAAGTTCGCCGTCATCATAGACCAGAACATGGCCGTCCTTTGAGCAGGTAACGTCCTTCGTCTTGGTGTAGGTGTCGATTATAACAGCTTCGGAGCCGTTGTAATCATAGGTCGTGAGCGAGAAGGTAGTGTCTGTTACATTTGCGGTGATATAAGTTGCGTTATACTCGCCGTCAAGCATTTCAAAGTTGAAGGAATCGTTCTTGACGATTTCATAGCTCTTCTCACCGGTGGAGCCGCAGATATAATATACGGTTCCGTTTTCGTTGAGCTTTCCGCCCTTCTGAGCGGCAGTTCTTGCATATGAGTGGTCGTGGCCGGAGAATACGAAGTCGAAGCCGACATCGTCTGCAAGGTCTCTGAGCTTCTGAGCCTGACCTTCCTCGTTACCGGAGGGATTGGTGTAATACGGCGGCTGGTGAATGGTAAGAACCTTCCACGTTGCGTCGCTCTTGGCGGCATCTTTCTTGACCCACTTTATGGCCTTGTCATAGTTTGCAATACCGTAGTTGATTACAGCAACATATACGTTACCGTACTGAGTTGAGTAATAATCCGGCGCAGCTTCATTATCGGAAAGGTCAAAGTATGCATTTGCGGAGGAAGCATCGGCGTCACCGTAATATTCATGGTTGCCGAGAACCTGGATGAGATCCTGATTGCCGAGGAAGTCACCGCTGAGTACCTTTGCAATGTTTGCCCACATGGTGTAGTTACCGCCGTTATCAACGGCGTCACCGGTCTGGATGCCGAAGTCATAGTTTACTCCGGATTCGCCGAGAATTCGTGTAATCTGGTCGGTATTGGTTGTATCGGTTGCCTGAGTATCGCCGATTACGAAGAAGTTGACACCTGCGTTCTTCCTCGAGGTTGAGAAGGTCCTGACGTCGGACATCTTCTCGCCGTCGCCGACACAGTAGACGTACTCGGTGTCAGCCTTGAGGCCTGTTACCTTAACGGCATTAACTCTTACGGCATAGTTGGTTTCAAGCATTGCGGAGCTTGCCATTTCAACAAGTCTGCTCTTGCCTTCAGTTTCTCTGAATGCTGCTTCGCCGTTGGCTTCGTAGCCTGCCTTTTCAGCATATCTTACAACTGCCTTGCCGGCGCTGGCGCTCGGTGATGACATCCAGGAAATGCTCTGAGCAGATTCGGGATTCTTCGCTGCATTGAGCTTGACAAAAGCGGGAAGTCCGTCATCGGTTGCACCCGGAAGGAAACTCTGGCTTGTGGTTATGAAGGAAAGATGGCCGTCCTTTTCGGCGTATACGCTGATCTTCTTGACTGAATCAACATAAGCATTCGTGAAGATCTTTCCGTTCTTATCGGTAACACCGAGAAGAACCTTTGCATCAGTGTAAATATTTGCACCTTCAACAGCGTTGCCATCGGAGTCTGTGACACCGATATAGCCGCCTTCTGTTCCGACGATGCAGGTTTCAATTTTAACAAACAGCGGAGAAACGCACTGAGTTGTAAGCTTTCCTGAGAAGGAGCCGTTTGTTCCGTCTGCAAATTTAAGAGCACCCTTTGTAATTCTGTATGTTACTTCAAGACCCTCCGGAACATCGGTGGGAATTGAAACAATAACTCTTGCAATTACGTTGCTGTCTGAGG
>JAUNFH010000052.1 GCA_030525185.1 Clostridia bacterium | reverse complement strand
CACCGACGATGTCATAGAAGAACAGCGGAACCGCACAAAGAATGAGGCTGATTCCGGGAACGATCGAAACGAGAGCATACATTGCGAAATTCTGAGAAGTTGACATTGATCTTGCAATCTCCAAAGCTGCGTTTGCGTCACCGACATTGAGTTTTTGCGGGTCAATGTTAACAAGAATGTACATTCCGATAATAACAACGGTTGCAACGGCATTGCCGAGCTTGTTGACGAATGACTGACATGCCGAGCCGAGTGCATTGTCTCTGAAGCCCGTTTTCCATTCCATGTAGTCGATGCAGTCGCAGACCATTGCGCCCGAAACAACATTGATTACACCGAGAGGTATGCTCGAAATAATCATGAACGGAATGCAAAGGAAGAGGTTCTTTGTGAACCAACCGACAAGAAGAGTGAGAATGCTTGCACCAAAACCGGCAAGGCAGGAAACGATCATGAGCGTTCTGTATTCATACTTTTTGAAAAGCTTCGGCATAAAGATCATTGCACCGAACATTCCGACCGCGGCGCAGATCTGAATAACGAGCTGAATCGTTGACATATTCTTACTGAACTGATCGGCGGTTGCGGTTGCAAGGTCGCCGCCGACATAAAAGCCTGCGTAACGGGCAACGTGGGGAGCGGCAGACTGAAGCATATATCTTCCGAACGAAAGAATTCCCGAAAGAACAACAAGCATCAAAGGCTTGCAATGGAAAATTCTTGAAAGGGTTGAAGGTTCGCCCGGAGCACGTTTTTTTGCGTTCGGATGCTTGACTCTTTCTTTGATATTGAACGAAGAAAGGCAGAAAAGCGGCATACCGATAACCGACATTGAAATCGCCATGATTGCATATTTCTTTTCGCTGCTCGAAATGAAGTAACCAACAACAATCGGAAGCGCAACGGTGACGGCGGAACCGATTCCGCCGACGGTTCTTCCGTAGGAAATAATGGTTCCGCGTTCGGCCGGGTTAGGCGTCATAACGTTCGGAAGGCTCCAGAACGGAACGTCACTCGACGTATAAACCATTCCCCAAAGGACATAGACAACGGCAACATAGACATACATCATCGTTGACTGGTCGCCGGCAGCAAAGCCGATCGGACGAATAAACATGAGAATCGTGAGAATTGCAATGGGAATCGCAGTGATAACCGGATAATGGCGCATTCTTCCCCAGCGCGAAGTGTGGCGGTCAACAATCATGCCCATGAGCGGGTCATTTATTGCGTCCCAAACACGCGCAAGAAGCATCAGCATGATTACAAACCATGCGTTGAGCGTGAGAACGTTCATGTAAAAGTCCGTGATATAGCTCGACATACAGCTGTAAACGAGACCCTGGCCGAGAGCCGCAATCGCATACGTCATGGACTCCTTTTTAGGCACATACTTTTTTTCTTCCATAAAATATCTCCTTTTTTACCGTTCAAAAAAGAACGGATTTTTTACTTTTATTCAAGACCGCCGATTTCCTTTTCTCCGAAATCAGCGTCTGTTTAACAGTTTTCTTCTCAGGGCAGAAAAGCCGTCTTTCCAAATTGCCGGGGTGAACAAAACAAGGATCGGGAAATACTCGAGCCTTCCGGCGAGCATATCGATAATCATCACAACTTTTGAAAGATTTGAAAAGGCCGAAAAGTTTCCCGTCGGTCCGACGAGGGAAAGGCCGGGACCGATGTTGTTCATCGTTGCGGCAACGGCCGTCATCGTTGTTGTCATGTCAAACTCATCAAAGCTGACAATCAGCACTGAGATGACATAAACGAGCATTGCAATGACAAAAAACGAGGCCGTGTTTTTCACAACAGCGGGGTCAACGCGCTTTTTGTCGAGCTTGACCGCCTTGACCGAACGTGGATGAAGAATTGTTGAAATTTCTCTTGCGCTGCTTTTGAGAAGAAGAACAAGCCTTGAAACTTTCATTCCGCCGCCCGTGCTTCCGGCGCTTGCTCCGATGAACATCAAAATGAACAAAATGAACTGAGAAAGCTGAGGCCATTTTGCAAAATCGGCCGTTGAGTATCCGGTTGTCGAAATTACCGACGCAACCGAAAAAGCCGCATTATGGAACGCTTCGTATGTTCTTCCGCCGTAGCACGAATTTCTGATGTTCAGCGTTATGCAAAGGACGGAAAAAGCAATGATTCCGAGGAACCACCAAAGCTCTTCGTTTTTGAAAGCCTGCTTGAATTTTTTCGCAAGCAAAAGATAGTAAACCGTGAAGTTCACGGCGAAAAGAATCATAAAAACGGTTACCACGCCTTGAAGATAAAAGCTGTGGTAAAAACCTATGCTTGCGTTTTTGATTGCGAAACCGCCAGTACCGGCAGTACCGAACGCGGTACAGATTGAATCGAACCAAGGCATTCCGCCGGCAAGAAGCAGAACAATTTCAAGAATTGTCATTGCAAAATAGATAGAATAGAGAATGAACGCGGTTTGGCGCACCTTCGGAACAAATTTTCCGACCGAGGGGCCGGGGCTTTCCGCGCGCATAAGCTGCATTGTGTGGCCTCCCGTGAGCGGAACAACCGCAAGAAGAAAGACAAGAACGCCCATTCCTCCGATCCAGTGAGTGAAACTGCGCCAGAAAAGCGAGGTTTGGGAAAGCGCTTCAACGTTTGTGAGTATGCTTGCGCCGGTCGTCGTAAAACCGGAAGCCGCCTCAAAAACGGCGTCAACGTAAGACGGAATTTCTTTCGTCAAAACGAACGGAACCGCGCCGCAAAGGCTCAGAACAATCCACGAAAGAGCAACCGTTACAAAACCTTCTTTTGCATAAAAGACATTGCTCTTCGGTTTTTTCAGCGAAAACGCAAGCCCGACAACGAGCGAAACCGCGGCAACAAAAGCATATGCCTTCCATTCGTTTTCACCGTAAAAAATTCCGACCGCAACGGGAAGAAGCATTGAACACGACTGAATAATGCAAACAAGCCCGAGCAGATATAAAATCATAAAATAATTCATGGCTTTTTACCTTACAATATCTTTAAGATCGTTAAGTCCCCGTTCGGTTGTGACAACAACAACGCTGTCTCCGACTTGAATCATGTCCTGACCGGAGGGAATGATGATTTTTCCGTGGCGTGATATACAGCAAAGAAGAATGTTCTTTTTGAGGTCAAGGTCGCAAAGAGGGACGCCGACGGCTCTGCTTTCCGTTCTGACGGCAAATTCAAGAGCCTGAACCTTTCCGCCGACGATATTATAAAGCGTTTGAACGCCGCTTCCGGTTGAATTTTCAAGCGCGCGGACATAGCTTATAATCATTTCGGAAGTGATATATTTCGGATAAATCACCGAGCCGAGAGAAAGGCGGTCAATGATTCCTTCAAAATTCAGCTTGTTGATTTTCGTTACGGTTTTCGCTTTGAAATTTGAGCCGACGTAAAGAGAAAGCATGATGTTTTCTTCATCGATATCGGTAATCGAGGCAAAACCGTCAGCGTCGGCAATTCCTTCTTCAAGCAAAAGGCGCTGGTCGCTTCCGTCGCCGTTGATTATCACAACGTCGCTCGGAAGAATCGAATTGAGGAACTCGCAGTGTTCACGGTTCTTCTCGATGATTTTTACTCTGAAGCCGTACTCGGAAAGTTTTTTTGCAAGGTAAAACGTAATTTTTCCGCCGCCGACAATGATGATTGTTTTGATATGATTCTTTGCGATTCCCGCTTTTTTGAAAAATGCGCCGGAGTCTCTGTGGGTCGCCACGAAAGAAATCTTGTCCCCTTCGAGCAAAACCGTGTCTCCGGTGGGGATAATTACGTCTCTTCCGCGCTCAATCGCACAAATGAGGATTTTTCCCGAGAGACGACCCATTGCGGATTTAATCGGTGACCCGGCAATCGGAGAGCCGATCGGGAGCCTCGTTTCAAGAAGTTCGATCCTTCCCCTCGCAAAAGTGTCAACCGAAATTGCGGAAGGGATTGTGAAAAGGCGGGTAATCTCGTTTGCGGCTTCCATTTCGGGGTTGATAATCATTGAGATTCCGAGCTTTTCTTTGATGAATCCCCTTTCGGTGAGATAGTCCGGGTTTCTCACGCGGGCAATCGTCCGACAGGAAGAGGATTTTTTTGCGATAAGACAGCAGAGAAGGTTGAGCTCGTCCGAACCGGTCATTGCGATGAACATATCCGCATATTCGATTCCGGCCTCTTTTTGAACGTAATAGACAACGCCGTTTCCGACGGTTCCCATAACGTCCGCAACTTCGGTAACTCTTTCAACGGCGTCGGGATTTGTGTCAATGACCGTAATGTCATGACCCTCCGACGCAAGCTGTTCGGCAAGAGCCGAACCGACTTTTCCGCAACCTACAATAATAATATTCATGACTTTTCCTCCGAGTGAAACAGAGAGCTGTTTTTACGTCTGAATATTGTATCACATCGGCAAAAGAAATTCTATAGATTTTTCTTTTAATTTCAATTAAGGTTGGTTCTTTGGATGTAGAAAATTTTCCTTTCTTTTTGGTTGTTTTTGCCGAAAAAGTCTGTTTTCCTTGAAAAGATTGCTTTTTTATTGTATTATTTATCAGTATTCTATTACGCAGAAAAGCGTTTGAAAGGAAAAAAACAATGAGCGAACTTTCACCGTATTTTTTAAGTAAATTTTCTCAAAATTTCAAAAGCAAAACGCCCGACGAATTCATTATTCAAAGGGGCGATTTCCGCTTTTCGGTTCTTTCTTCAAGAATTTTCCGCGTTGAAAAGGACAGAAAGCGGATTTTTACCGACGAAGCAACTCAGACCGTTGTTTGCCGAGACTTTTCAAAACCGAAATTCAAGGTTTCGGAAAGCAAAAGAAAACTCAAAATTTCAACCGAAGACGCAATTTTCCTCTTCGACTTCACAAAAGAAAAGGTTGAAAGCATCACCCTCAAAGACTCGAGGACCGTCACAGACTTCAAAACCGGGAACCTCAAGGGTACTTACCGCACGCTCGACATGATTAACGGTTCGGTAAAACTCGGAGAAGGTCTTATGAGCCAAAACGGCGTTTCTGTCATTGATGACTCAAAAACCGTAATCATGTGCGAGGACGGAACGATGAAAGAAAGAAGGCGCGTTCAAAAGGACGAATATTACTTCGCCTTCGGCAACGATTACAGAGGCTGCCTCAAAGAGTTCTTCAAACTTTGCGGAGAAGTTCCCCTCGTTCCGAGATACTGCCTCGGAAACTGGTGGAGCAGATACAAGGATTACAGCCAACAGGAATACATTGACCTCATGAAAGCCTTCATCGAAAAGGAAATTCCGATTTCCGTCGCAACCATTGACATGGACTGGCATTGGGTTGACGTCATTGAACGCTTCGGAAAAGAGAACGCATATTATCGCCGTGAAGGCGGCCTTCCGTACAAAACGATTTCGGAAATTTTTCAAAGCCAGGGTTGGACCGGCTACAGCTGGAACACAGAGCTTTTCCCGGATTACAAGGGTCTTTTGAACTGGCTGCATGAAAAGAACTTCAAAGTCACCGTCAACCTTCACCCGGCGCAGGGAATCCGCCCGTTTGAAGATCAGTACGAAGAATTCGCAGAATTTATGGGTGTTGACCCGAAAACAAAAAAGCGCATTCCGTTCGACATCACCGATCCGAGATTTATCGAAGGCTATTTCAAAATTCTTCATAAGCCCTATGAAAACGACGGCGTTGACTTTTGGTGGATTGACTGGCAGCAGGAAAGGGACACGAAAATCAAGGGTCTCGATCCCCTTTGGGCGCTCAACCATTACCACACGCTCGACCTCGCTTCAAAAGAAAAACGTCCGCTGATTCTTTCCCGTTTTGCGGAAGTCGGTTCTCACCGCTATCCGCTCGGTTTCTCCGGAGACACAATCATCAGCTGGAAGAGCCTTGATTTTCAGCCGTACTTTACGGCGAACGCAACCAACGTCGGCTACACATGGTGGAGCCACGACATCGGCGGACACACCTTCGGTTCAAGAGACGACGAACTTTATGTCCGCTGGGTTCAGTTCGGCGAATTCAGCCCGATCATGCGTCTTCATTCAACAAAGGACGAATTCATGGGCAAAGAGCCTTGGAAATTCAACTTTGCGGCGAACACAGCGGCAGTGAACGCACTTCGTGAGCGTCACGCCCTTGTTCCGTATATTTATTCGATCAACCGCCGCACGCACGAAGAGGGACGTGCGCTTTGCGAGCCTATGTATTATTCATATCCGACCGAAAAAGCCGCTTATGAAGTTCCGAACCAATACTTCTTCGGAAGCGAACTCATGGTTTGTCCGGTCACAAAGCCGATGGACAAACGCACATTCCTTGCTCCGACAAAAGTCTGGCTTCCGAAGGGCAGATGGACGGATTGGTACACGGGAAGAATTTACGAGGGTGGACGCTTTGTAACAATGTATCGTGACATTGACGCTCTCCCCGTTCTTGCAAAGGAAGGCGCAATTGTTCCGATGTCGCAAAACGACAGAACGAACGACATCACCAACCCCGAAAAGCTCTCCGTCAGAATTTTCAGAGGAACGAACTCTTTCACCCTTTACGAAGACGACGGAGAAACGATGAAGTTTGAAGACGGCGCATTCGCCGAAACCGTTCTTTCCGTCAGAGAAGCCGGAAAAGACCTCCTCTTCAGAATCAACCCGGCGAAGGGTGACCTTTCGGTTATTCCGGAAAAGCGTGAATGGAAGCTCATCTTTGACGACATCAGCAGTGCAAAAGAAATCACCGTCAGAGTCGGCGGAAGAAAGAAAGTTTTCACTCCCGGCCACAAGGAAGGAAAAACAATTATCGTTCTTCCCTCCGTTCCGTCAAACGCCGAAGTTGAAATTGAATTCAAAGCCTTTGAAGCAAGGAAGAACAGAGACAAAAAAGAATGTGTTGTTGAACTTCTTTCAAAGTATCAGCTTCCGACAATGCTCAAGCAGGCGACGCTCGGAAAATTCGTTGAGGACATCACGTCCCCGTTCCCGCTGAACGACGAAGCGTTCAAGGGTCCGATTGATGAAGTGCTGCTGTAAGACTAAATAAAAAGACAAACTGTCGCATTGGTTTTTACCTTTGCGACAGTTTTTATATTGGTGTGATTTTTGTTTTTCCTCGGTTTTATAGGGAATACAGCTTTCATGAAAAACAACTGCGATTGCTTTTTCACGGCAGTATCACTTATTACGCATACCCCTGAGTATAAAGCACCCACGGGCTGTTTGCGTCTTTACGGTAAAAAATAAAATTCCAGTCAGAAAAATACGAGTACGGTTCCAATGCCTGCGTTTCCTTTCCGGTCAGGTAATCGGCTTTGATTACAAGTATATTTTTTACATCATCTGCACCGTCAATCTGATCAAGGAACGACTTTGCGTAATCGAGCCATTTATCGCTGTAATAAAATTTTACCGGATAACGTTTTACTTCACCGGAACGAAAATCTTTTTCGGCAAGTTTTGCACATTTTTGAATATCCCCGTCGGAATATACCGTACTTTTTTCAAGGTCATAGCCGGGTTTATATGTTCCGGCAAAAAGACCTGCAAAAAATGCTCCGACAACGAGTACCAAGACGAGAACGATTGCAATTGCTTTTTTCATTGTAGTACCTCCTTTCCCTTAAATCATCTGCTGAACATACAGAGCAAAAAGTCCTTATTCCTTGCAAGTACCTCACGCAGCGACCAGATGATCTGCATCGGATAAAACGGAAGATACGCCGTTACGCCGTAAGCTTCGATTCCGAGCTTATTCGCAATGTACAGCGCGCGGTACATATGATAAGGCTGTGTGATTATGATTATCTTTTTTGCAGAAAAATTATTCTTCGCGTTATAAAGGCTTTCATAGGTTGAAAAGCCGAAATCGTCAATCACCATTTTCTCTTCTTTCACGCCGTTTTCAAGGCTGACGCGCTTCATTGCGGCAAGTTCGTTATAGCTTTCGCCGCTGTTGTCTCCGGTGAGAAGGAGCTTTGCGCCGTTCACCTTTTCAAGAACTTCCGCTCCCCTTTTGAGCCTTTCATAAAGCATATGCGACGGTTCGCCGTCTTCCCGAACGCCGCAACCGAGCACAAGAACGTAATCAACCTTATCCATATGCGAGGCCTCTTCAAGGCTGATTATGTTTTTCTTTTGAGAAAGTATCACATAAAAATTCACGCCGAGGACATAACCGCCGCCGGAAAGAACAACAATCAGAAAAAGAGCTATTATTCGCTTTGCGGTTTTCGGAAGTCTCTTTTTTGTTTTCTTTTTCATCTTTGACCGTCCTTTTCTTTTTTCTGAATTTATTATAAAACGCAAAGAATCAAAAAGCAACAGCCGACCGCAAATCGTAAGTTTGCCTTAAGAAAATCTTAAGAAAAAAGCTGCTCCGAAAAAAAATCGGAACAGCCAACAGAATAATTTATAAATTATTATACTTTTTCGGTTTCAAAGCAGACCCAGCCTTTGTCGCTGTGACGCGCTTTGACTTTGAAGCCGTACTTTTGGAATGCGTCAAGAACAACCTGTTCTTTTGTGTCGATGATTCCGCTCGTGATGAAAACCGCACCCTCTTTCATGAACGCGCCGACATCTTTGCAGAACATTACGATTACATCGGCAACAATATTGGCAACAACAACGTCAAATTTTCCGCTGACTTTGTCGGTAAGGTTGCCTTCAAGAACGGTGTACTCCGGCTCTTTGAAGCCGTTGACTTCGCCGTTTTCCTTTGCGGTTTTGACTGCGAGTGCGTCAATATCAACCCCGACGGCCTTTTTTGCGCCGAGAAGAAGCGAAGCGATTGAAAGAATCCCGCTTCCGCAACCAACGTCAAGTACGGTTGTATCTTCCTTAATGTACTTTTCGAGTGTTTCAAGGCAAAGGCGGGTCGTTTCATGAGTACCCGAACCGAAAGCAAGGCCCGGTTCAATGCTCAAAACGGTTCTTCCCTGCGGGTCGGCGTCCTCCCAAAGCGGGCGAATGAGAAGTTTTTCGCCGACGGGCATCGCATGAAAATACTGTTTCCAGTTGTTTTCCCATTCTTCTTTTCTGCATTCGTTCGTTTCAATTTCGTTTTTGATTCCCTCTGCCGAAAGGCGTTCGCGAAGAAACGCAACGGCTTCAAGCGGATTTTCCTCCGGCGAGATATAAACATGAACAAAAGCTTTTGTTCTGTCCTTTTTCAAAAGGTCTTCGTCAATGAGGTCAATGTGTGCAATTTCCCACGCCTGTTCTTCAAGGTCGCGGTAATCTTCAATATATATTCCGTAAGGAACAACCATTGTCGCAATGTCTCCGGCTTTGTCAACATCGTCGGCATTCACGCTGATTTTTACTTCTGTCCAATCACTCATTTTTCGGTTACCTCCGTTTTTAAAATTACCGCCGAAAGCGCATCAAGGTGAACTTTTCCGTCTTCGGCAGTACCGCCCAAAAGGCTTTTTCCCGTTTTCCACTCTTCCGGAAGATAGTAATCAATTTCATGCTCGTTTCGGTTGATTATTACAAGGAGTTTATCTTTTTTGCCCTTTCTTTCAAAAGCAAGGCAGGAAAGCATCTCCGAAACGGTTTTGAACGTTCCGTCCTTCAGGCAAAGACAGTCTTTTCTGATTTTTCCGAGCTTTTGATAATAGGATATCAGTTCTTTGTTTTCATTGCCCCAAGGGTAGCAAACCCGGTTGAACGGGTCTTTGTATCCCTGCATTCCGGCTTCGTCGCCGTAATAAAGCGAGGGTACGCCGGGAAGAGTATACTGAATTGCGGCGGCAAGCTTCAAAAGCTTTACCCCGCGTTCGTATTGTTCGGGTGAAAGAAAACGTCCGCACTGCCAACTGCGGTCGCGCCCCTCGCAGCTTTCTCCGGCAAGGGCGGTAATCGCGCGCATGGTATCGTGCGTTCCGATGTGGTTCATGAGAACATCAACAACGCACTTGGGATAGTTTTCAAGGACGGTCATTATTTTTTCGGAAAATCCTTCAACAACGCCGCTTCTTATGAAAGCAAGAATCGCTTCCGAAAACGGATAATTCATGACCGAATCAAGCTGTGCTCCCTGAAGGTATCGCCGTCTTGCCCCGTAGCTGCATTTGTTTGAAGCATCCTCCCAAACTTCGCCGAGAATGAGAGCGTCGCTTTTTTCGCTCTTTACGGCTTTTCGGAAATCATAAAGGAATTTATCCGGAAGTTCGTCGGCCACCTCAAGTCTGAAGCCTCTTGCTCCGGCTTTTATGCAACGTCTTGCAAAGCCGTTCTTTCCGGCGATGAAATCAATGAAACTTTCGTTTTCCTCATTGACTTCCGGAAGCGTTTCAAAATTCCACCAGCACTGATAGTTATACGGCCAGTTCCAGAAAAAATACCAGCTGTAAAACGGAGATTCCTTCGACTGATACGCTCCGACGGTATCGTAGCGGCCCTTTCTGTTGAAATATCTGCTGTCATCCCCGGTATGGCTGAAAACTCCGTCGAGAACAACCGAAATTCCGTTTTTCTCCGCTTCCTTGCAAAGTTCGGAAAAATCTTTTTCCGTTCCCAGAACACTGTCAATTTTTTCGTAATCGGAAGTGTCGTAACGGTGATTGCTCTGCGCTTCAAAAATCGGGTTGAGATAAATGCAGCCGACGCCGAGCGATTTGAGATAAGGAAGCTTTTCTTTGATTCCCTCAAGGTCTCCGCCAAAAAAGTCGTTGTTGAGAACCTCGCCGCGCTCATTCGGCCGCCAACCGGGTTCTCCGCCCCAATCGGTACGCATCACGCGGTCGGAAGGAACATTTTTCTTTTCCTTTCCGGAGCTGTAAAAGCGGTCGGGAAAAATCTGATAAATGAGTTTTCCCTTGAGCCAATCGGGAGTTGAAAAATCTTTTTCAAAAACGGTCAGCTGAAAATCGTTCAAACCGCCGCTGAGCGTTCCGAGCGAGCCTTCGTTGCGTTTGATTGAAACCCTTCCCCACGGGGTTGCGTAATCAAAATGATAAAAATAAAGGCCGGTTTCATTTTCAATATAATCAAGGCACCACCATTCCTCTTCCGCTCCTTCCATTGAAAGCCAGAAGAAAGGAAAACGCTTTTCGCCTTCCGAGTCTTTTCTGATTACGAGTTCGACTCCGGAACAGGAAAGCGAACGGGGAAGAACAACTTTGAACGTGATTTTTTCTCCCTGCTTCACTGCTCCGAAAGGATACTTATGAAGAAGAGAACGGGAATTAAAGGGTATATATTCCATAAAGACTTCCTTAGAATCATTATTCGCCCGAAACGGGCATATAGTTTATTGACTGAATTTTTTGATGTTTCTTTTTGAAAGGCGGATTATTATGTTTTTTGTTTCCGTAAAATCTTCAACGCTGAAAACCGTTGCGGTCATTGCGGCCGTTGCAATTTTTGTTTCAATCGGCGGAATTTACGCCGTGAACAAAAGCAAAAGCGCGCCCGTTTCAAACATGAACGGAATTGATTACAAAGCCGCAACCGAGGAAGAGCGCCTTTCTTTCCTTTCTCAGTTCGGCTGGGAAGTTGACGAAGAACCGGCCGAAGTCAAAGAAGTTGTGATTCCGACGGAGTTCGACGACGTTTATAATCAATATAATGTTATTCAAAAAGAGCAAAAGCTTGACCTTGAAAAATTCAAAGGTGCGAGGGTCAAATGCTGGTCATACAACGTCAAGAATTATCCCGGTTACGAAACCAAAGACAGCGTAATCCGTGCAAACCTTCTCGTTTTCGACGGCGTTGTAATCGGCGGAGACATTTCAAGCACCGAACTTTCGGGCTTTATGCACACGTTTGATTTTCCGCAGGAAAAAGCTATAGAAAGTACAACTCAACCGGAAAGCACTTAACTTTCGATTATCCAATCTTTATATTCGTCAAGAAGCGAAATCTCAGCGGTTGCTCTCATATAAAGTCCGTCCTCACGGTACTCTTCTTCGAGAACGACGCCTTCTTCGCGGATTCTTGCCGCGGCGGCGCCGTTTTTGAACGGAATGAGAAGCGAAGCCGTTCGCCTTGTTTGCGGAAGTTCGCGCTCAATTGCCGAAAGCAGTTCGTCAAAGCCGCGTTCGTTCAGTGCCGAAATAAGCACCGTTTTTCCGAATGTCGGCATAGAATAAATATTGCCGACAAGGTCGCACTTATTCATAACGGAAATTACTGGCGTTCCTGCACAGCCGAGCTCGTCAAGAAGTTTTTTTGTAACGTCAAGATGTTCCGAACAATGTTCGTCCGAAGCATCGCAAACATTGAGAATGACCGAAGCCTGCGCCGCCTCTTCAAGCGTTGATTTGAACGCTTCAACGAGTTTATGCGGCAAGCGGCGGATAAGACCGACGGTATCGACAAGCATAACCTTTCGTCCGTCGGGCAAAGTCAGCGCGCGTGAGGTCGGGTCAAGCGTTGCAAAAAGCTTGTCTTCCGCAAGGACTCCCGCCTCTGTCAGCGCGTTCATGAGCGTTGATTTTCCCGCATTGGTATAGCCGACGATTGCGACGGTTTGAACGCCGTCCTTTTTGCGCCGCTTTCTCAAAAGATCGCGGCGTTTTTCAAGCTCGCGAAGCTGTTCTTCAAGCTTTTGAATCCGTCGGTTGATGTGTCTTCGGTCGCTTTCAAGCTTGCTTTCGCCGGGGCCTCTTGTTCCGATTCCGCCGCCGAGACGGGAAAGCGAAAGTCCCTGTCCCATGAGGCGCGGCAAAGAATATTTAAGCTGAGCCAGTTCAACCTGAAGCTTACCCTCGCCTGTTCTTGCCCTTGCGGCAAAGATGTCGAGAATGAGCATCGTTCGGTCAATTACGCGCACACCGGTAAATTTTTCAAGGTTGCGCTGCTGCGACGGAGTGAGCTCGCTGTCAAAAATCAAAAGGTCAATGTCGTTTGCGGAACAGAAAGCGATTATTTCGGCAAGCTTTCCCGCGCCGACAAAGGTTGCGGCTTCGGGCCGATCTTTTTTTTGAATGATTTTTCCGAGAACAACAGCTCCTGCCGTGTGGGCAAGCTCTTCAAGTTCGTCAATCGAAACTTCTGCGTCAAATTCGCCCGTATCGACGGAGACAAGCAGCGCTTTCTCCTGTTCTTGTTTGTTTTCGTACATTTCCACGGCAGTCACCTTCTTTTTAAAATTATTTCAAGATTAAAGAATTGTGAGTTCCTTCGGACATTCTGTGAGGTTCTTTCCGCCGTTTTCGGTGACGTAAATCATGTCCTCGATGCGAACGCCGAATTCGCCCGGAATATAGATTCCCGGTTCGATTGTAATGACGTGGCCGGGTTCGAGAATCGTTTGACTGCGCGGAGAAACGGTCGGAAATTCGTGAATTTCAACGCCGACTCCGTGGCCGAGACCATGGCCGAAGTATTCGCCGTAGCCTTTTTCTTTAATGATATCTCTTGCGATTTTGTCAATATCGAAGCAGCTTTTGCCTGCGGCAACGGCGTCGATTGCGGTTTTCTGCGCTTTGAGAACGGTTTCGTAAACGTCGCGCTGTTTATCGGAAATTTCTCCGACAGCAACGGTTCTTGTCATGTCGCTGTGGTAGTCCTTATAAATTGCACCGAAATCAAACGTTACAAAGTCGCCGCTTTCAATTTTTTTATCGGACGGAACGCCGTGCGGCATTGAGCCGTTTTTGCCCGAAACGGCGATTGTTTCAAACGAAAGAGCCTGTGCGCCGAGTTTGAGCATTGTGTAATCAAGCTCCAGGGAAAGTTCGCGTTCGGTTTTTCCGACTGCGATTTTCGGAAGAAGAAGCGAAAAGGCTTCTTCGGCAATACGCTGGGCTTTAATGATTTTTTCACATTCTTCGTCGCTTTTTACGGCTCTCAAAAGGTCAATTTCGCCGTCAAGCTTTTCGGTTTCAAAAGTGACCGACGGAAACTGATTTTGAAGCTCGTGAAGTCTTTTTACGGTTGTTCTTCCGCCTTCGATTGAAAGGGTCTTTATTCCGAGTTCCTTTACAAGAGGAAGAAGCGACTTTTCAAAGTTTTCAAAAAGAAGAACGCCGTCAACGGTTTTGATTGTTTTTTGTGCGGCTTCAACATAGCGGCTGTCGGTGAGGAAAAACGAATTTTCCGCCGTTACGAGAAGATAGCCGTTTGTTGAGGAAAAGGAAGTGAAATAACGAACGTTGTCCTCGCTCATGATAAGAGCGGCGGCATTGCGTTCAGAAAGCATGATTTTAAGTTTTTCGATTGACATTTCGCCACACCTTTCTTTATAGATACATAACAAAAACGGGCGATGGAAAACCCATAGCCCGCTTAGTTAGTTAGCTTTACTTGTATTTACGCTTACGAGCAGCCTCAGACTTCTTTTTTCTTGCTACGGAAGGCTTTTCATAAT
>JAUNFH010000207.1:2735-3171 GCA_030525185.1 Clostridia bacterium | reverse complement strand
CTCAGCGAAGCGCTCAGCGGAAAATTCAATGTTGACATGAGCTCGATCAAAAGAGTTCTCGTTGACGGAAACTATTACGGCGCAATGAGCCTTGATCCGATTATTCTTGCCTGCGTTGAACTTGTTGACAGAAGCGGTCTCGTTGACGGCTATGTTGCGCTCAAAAAGGCAACGCTTTATGAAAAGCTCGTAAAGGGCGTAACGTCGGCTCTTACTCTTTCGAGCGTCTCCTATCCCTGCTATTGGGCTTGCGTCAGACCGGAAGATTTTGACACTGCGATTGAATACGTTTTCGGTGACGAAGGAAGCGAAAAGAGAACGCAGTACGCCGGCCTCATTGAAAAAATTACGAATTACAACGAAAAAGTTAAAAAGAACATTCCGTCACTTCTCAAATCGCTCCCCGAAAAGGGCGTTAAAGTCGGCGTAATCGCAA
>JAUNFH010000207.1:0-2725 GCA_030525185.1 Clostridia bacterium | reverse complement strand
CTCAGATGATTCCGACCTGCGAGTCGGCAACGGTAATTGCAGACTCCTTCGTTTCAACACACAGTTCGTCTTTCGGCGCAACAACGGGAACGATTTATGAACCGCTTTCGGACGAATATATCGCCGCCCAGACCGCAAAGGGACTCGGAAAGTACATTTCGCCGGACAAACAGGTTGACGCTTCAACCTGCATTCTTCCCGATTACACATGGTTCGTCAAGGGTGTAAAGCACTCCGAATGGACATACGCCGAGGATATGCTTCTCATGACCGTTGTGACAAGCGACAAACAGCTTTCAATCAATGATTTTGACGAAAGCCAGTTCATGGTTAAACACCCGACCGATTGGTGGGCAATGACCGCAATGACGGAAGATAACTGCCACACTGAAGCGTGGGTTGCCGACAAGGAAACCGATCATCCTTCAACCTTCACCGCAAAACTCAAACTTCTCATGAAAGCACTTGTAAACTTCTTCAAGGAACTTGTGCGATTCGTTAAGGAAAAGGTTGACACAACGACCGTTCCTTCCGAACAGAACCGATAATTAAAAAAGCGACAGCTTTGATTAACAAAACAAGACCGAATCCGTGTTTCGATGAAGCATGAATTCGGTCTTTCTTTTGAGTTTTTTTGTACCGCGGTGAGCTTAAAATGAAAATATTCTGCCTTTAATAAGCTTTCCGTATGTTTTTATATGTAGCTCGATTCGGCAGTGATAACGGCGTAATAATTTTCGTTTTCGCTTTGAATTTTTTCGATGAGAATCTCTTTGACCTGCTTTGCGGAGTATTTGAATCCAAAGGGAACAACAAGGTCAAAAATGAGGTTTGTGTGCGTCGGACCGTCAACGACTCTGAAGTCGTGAATGCTCAGCGACGGATCGATTTCACGGCAGTATTCGGTTACGAGCGATCTCAGTTCGTTAACTCTTTCGTCGTTGACAACGAGCGGATCAAGATGAACAACGAGGGCGATTCCGAACTTCTTTTGAACCTCCCGCTCAATGAGGTCGGTGGTGTCGTGTGCTTTGAGAATGTCGATTGTTGACGGAACTTCAACGTGGACGGACGCAAAAGTTCTTGTTGCGCCGTATGAATGAATAACAAGGTCGTGCATTCCGATGATTCCGTCGTGGTTCAGAATGAACTTTTTCAGCTCGTCAACAAGTTCTTTTGACGGCGGAGTCCCGAGAATGATTCCGATTGATTCTTTGAGAATTCCGTAACCCGAATACATGATAAACAACGCAACAACAATTCCGAAAATTCCGTCAACGGGGAGCGTTGTGAACCGGGAAAGAATCAACGCAAGAAGCGTTGAAGCGGTTGCGGCCGTGTCGCTGATGCTGTCCGCAACAACCGCCGTCATTGCGGGTGAATCGATTCTTTTTCCGAGATACCGATTGAAAAGAGCAAGCCAGATTTTTCCGGCCATCGACAAAAGAAGAACAATCACCGCAGCAGCGGAAAGAACGGAAGGTTCCGGCTCTTTGATTTTTTCAACCGAGGTTTTGATGAGTTCAACGCCCATGAGTTCAACGATGAAACCGACAATGAGGGCTGCAACGTATTCAATTCTTCCGTGGCCGAAGGGGTGCTCCTTGTCCGGCTTTGCACCGGCCATTTTGAAGCCGACGAGGGTAACGACGTTTGAACCTGCGTCGGAAAGGTTGTTGAGCGCGTCGCCGGTGATTGCAATGCTGTTGCTGAGCGTTCCGATGAAAAACTTCGCCGCGGCAAGGATAACGTTGACAATGATTCCCGTAATGCCGCTGAGAATTCCGTAACGCTCGCGAACAACGGGGCTTTTTGTGTTTTCGCAGTCTTTGACGAAAAGTTTTACAAGGCCTTTAAACATAAGTTTTACCTCGCTTTGATTGATTTTATAAAAGTTCAGGCGCAGTTTTCGGAAAACATTGAAAGTTCTCCGTTGCGCCTGAGAATTCTTTGTGACCGCTGTGATTATTTTTCGACAATGTGGACGTCAAGTTGGTCAAAGGGAATGTTGATTTTGTTTTTGTCGAAGGCAATCTTGACTCCTTCTTCCATTGCAAAATAAACGTCCCAATAATCCGAACTCTTGCACCAGAGCCTTGCCGAAAGTTCAATTGCGCTTGCGCCGTGGTTCATGACAACAACCGACGGGGCGGGATCCTGCAAAACGGCCGAATTTGCAAGTGCGGTTTCAAGAATAACGGCTTTGGCTTTTGAAATGTCGTCCGAATATCCGATTGAGAAGGTGAGGTCAACTCTGCGGTTTTCTTCGGCCGAATAGTTGACGATGCGGTTTTTCGTCATATCTGAGTTCGGAATGACAATACGCTTGTTGTCCGGCGTCATAAGAATTGTGTTCATGAAGCGAATTTCAACGATTGAGCCGGAAAGTCCGCCGACTTCAACAAAATCTCCGTCCTTGAACGGTCGGGTGAGAAGAATTTGAACGCCGGAGGCAATCTGTGCAACGCTGTCTTGAAGACCGAGGCCGATTGCAACGCCGACGGCGCTGAATGCGGCGAGAAGCGATGTGATTTTGATGAACATCGAAAGTGCGCTTAAGAAGAAAATGAGCTTTACAAAGGCTGAAATGACCCTTGCGATGAATTGATAAACCGTGGGGTCAACGTCTTTTGCTTTCATCGCTTTGATTGAAACTTTTTTCAAAAGACGTGAAAGATAAATTCCGATGAGAACGAGGACAACCGCAATGATGATTGTCGGAAGT
>JAUNFH010000206.1 GCA_030525185.1 Clostridia bacterium | reverse complement strand
ACATTGAAGATCGTGCATTTGACAACTGTAACATTTTAGAGGAAGTTGACTTTTCAAAGTGCAGCGCAGTTCCGACATGTGGAAAAAACTCGTTTGCGAACTGCTCATATAAGTTAAAGATTAAAGTTCCCTCGGCACTTCTCTCGCAGTGGAAAGCGGCGGATGTGTGGAAAGATTATTCCGATAAAATCATCGGAGTTTGAGGAAGACGCAGAATGAAAGAAAACATAAGCTATTATTTCAAAGGAATCATGAGAGCGGCAGGAGAAGGACTTGCGTTTTATGTTCTTCTCCCTTTATGGTACGCAATCATTAAAATATCCGAATTTTTGAAAGGAAATAAACATTATGGCAATTAAATCAATCACAGCGACGATTAACGGACAAGCCGTTACATTAACACTCAATTCCGCAACGGGCAAATATGAAGCGCAGGTAAACGCCCCGGCAGGTTCTTCATTTAATCTTTCCGGCGGTTACTATCCGGTTTTGCTCCGTGCCGAGGACACGGCAGGAAACGTCACGACAGCCGACAGCTCGCACAGTACGCTCGGCGAAAGCTTGCGCCTTTTCGTTAAAGAAAAAGTTAAGCCTATCATCACTATTCTTGCACCGTCGGCCGGAGCATACGTTACGAGCGGCACACCGGAAATCAAGTTCAAGGTTACAGACAACAGCGTTCAGACAAGCGGTTATTCAGGCGTTAAGAAAGAAAGCTGTGTCCTCAAAATCGGTTCAAGCGCTGTTGATGTCAGCAAAATCACTTGGGAAGAAACCGAGGGCGGCTTCATCGGTACATATGTGCCGGGACTCGCAATTGCTGACGGAGATCACACAATTACCATTGACATTCAGGACAACGACGGCAACAGCGCCGACACCGCAAGCTGCACCTTTAAGGTTGACACCGTTGCACCTTCGCTTGTTGTTACCGCACCGACAGAGGGACTTGAAACCAACAAGAGCGAACTTACAGTTGTTGGTTCTACTGACGACGTGACGAGCAAGCCCGTTTCGATTTCCGTCAAGCTCAACGGCAAGGACTGCGGCGAAGTTGAGGTCGGTTCTGACGGTTCGTTCAGCAAGGTTATTACCCTTGACCAGCAAGGCGAGAACGTCATTGTTATTACCGCAACGGACAAGGCGGGAAAGACAACGACCGTTACAAGAAAAGTAACATATAATACCACCGCTCCGGTGATTAAATCGGTAGTTATTACGCCGAACCCGGTTGACGCAGGCAACCTTTACAAGATTGTTGTTGAAGTAGAATGAACAGACCGAAGATTTTAAGAGTGTGGGGGAAAGCGGACAGCTTTGACATTGAGTTTTCTAAAAGGGAGGGACTGTGGGTTTGCACAGTCCCTCCCGACACAAAAGACGGGCAATATGCCGCCGAGGTTCACGCTATCAACGAGTTTGGACAGACTGCTTACTGGACAGGCACACTATATATGTGCAACGGAATTTGTCATTTGGAACTCAAAGAAACCCCATACGTTATTATGTTTTCAAGGAAAGCGGAAAGGCTATGCTTTTTTGAGCAAAGCCACGAAATCATAATCAGGAAAGGCTGTGAACACACAAATGCGTGGAAGCATTAATTTTTATGCCGGAGAAATCAAAGAAGTTTCGGCGCAGGTTCGGGCGAGAAATCCGAACGAAGTTGTTGTTATTACCGAAGCAAGATATCAACTTTGGAACGTTTCTGCCGGTGAGACAGCCGAGGAAGGAATCCTTGAAATTGACGGTGACACGGTTTCGGTCATTCTCGGCATTAACACACCGGGAGTGTTTGAATTAAAGTTCACCGTTAAGGTGGGGGCGGAAACGTTCATTGAAAAAGCAACGGTGCAGGTTGTGGGGTGATTGAATGAGCGAAAAAAATTCAATCACCATTGCACCGATTTCGAGTAGCAAATCGAAGAGTTCCACGAAGGCTTGGACTTTGGAACTGACCGCTGACACAATTGTGAATGCCGGTGTGCACAACAAAATCTACAAGTATTCAAGAATAACAAATGTAACTAATGAAATTCACTGGAAAAGCGAAGATATTTGGAATTCCGATGGTAGTTGCACATTAAAAATTGGCGGAAGCAATATCGAAACGACCAAAGCTCACAAGACATGGGTAACAAATACCCGTGGTGGACTTCAAGGCTACTTTCAATCTGAAACAGCAAACGCTGGTGTTCCAACAGGTACTATCCAGTTGAATTTTTCATCAACAAATTCAAGAAAGTTTGAAATTGACTCATGGAAGCTAACTTATGAATACTATTTACCAGTTTTTGTTGTTTCGCTTTCAGCTGGAACTGGAGGAACTGTCAGCGGTGCAGGAACGTATGACGTCGGCACTAACGCGACTATCACAGCTACGCCCGCGAGCGGATATCACTTTGTGAAATGGTCCGACGGCAATATAAACGCTTCACGAACCGTAACGGTTGCAAACGGAAGTCAGACGGCTTTTTCGACACAGCTTAGTTATTCTGCGGTATTCGAGAAAGATAGAGTTCCTTGCACAATCACCTACGACGGCAACGGTGCAACGGGCGGTTCGGTTGCACCCCAATCGGGATATGTGGGTGAAAGTCTGGCACTTCTTACCAATAGCTTCATAAACGAATATTCTGTATGGTTGAAATTTAATCCAACAGGATATCTCGATGGCAATCTGGTGTCAGGTTATGAAATGGTTTCATATTCAGATTTTCAGGGATGGTATACAAAACTTGAAGGTGGAACAAAAATCGGAGACGGCGGCGCAAATTATACGCCAACGGGCAACATCACGCTTTATGCACATTGGGGAAATCACAAACCGATTGATTTGTTAATGCCGACACGAGACGGCTATAACTTCCTTGGTTGGTACAACGCCGCAGAGGGTGGAACAAAAGTCGGTGACGGCGGCGAAGATTACACGCCGACGGGTAACATCACGCTTTATGCACATTGGGAAGAAATTATTATTCCGCCAGAAATCACATCGGCGACAATCACCTACGGCGGAGCACAGGTTTCCGCACAAAACAAAGTCCCCACCGGCGAGGGTTATCTCATCGCGGTGGGGATAAAGTAAATTAAGGAAAGGACTCAGTTAATATGAAGTTCGCGTTTTAATGCGGCTTGCAAAACGGCAGAAAAGTTAATATTTGCTTTTTCGGCTTCGTAGCAAAGCCATGACGGAAGAGTACAGTTCTTTTTTACGGTTCGCATTTCGTTCT
>JAUNFH010000051.1 GCA_030525185.1 Clostridia bacterium | reverse complement strand
GTTTCGTTTTTTTCGTAATCAAGGAAGCTCGTGTTGTTGATTACGGTATCGACATAAAAACCCGTTCCGCCGGCGAGGACTGGAGTTTTTCCGCGTGAAAAAATCTCATGCATTTTTGAAAGCGCAAGCTCCTTGAATTCGGCAACGGAAAAGCTTTCCCACGGTTCGACAAAATCAATGAGATGATGTGGAACGCCGTCCGCTTCTTCTTCGGTGACTTTTGCGGTTGCAATATCCATTCGTTTATAAATCTGCATTGAATCGGCGGAAACAACTTCGCCGTTTTCTTTTTTCGCAACGGCAACGGCAAGCGAGCTTTTTCCGCTTGCGGTCGGGCCGACAATAACAATGCAAAGAGGTTTTTTCACGGTTTGTTCTCCTAAAATTACTGTATTCTTCCGAACTGCTTTTCAAGGTCGTAGCGGCTCATTTCAATGAGTACCGGGCGGCCGTGGGGGCAATACCGGACGTCGTCGTTATAAAGAACTCTTTCGGCAAGAGTTTTGAGTTCGTCGGCCGAGTTTTTGAAGCCGGCTTTGATTGCCGCCTTGCATGCGGCAGTGTGATAAATGCGGTCGATTTTTTCCGCCTGAACGTCGGTTTTGTTGAGCATAAGGTTATTCGCAATTTCCAAAATCACGTCCTGAACGTCGTCCTCTTCAAGAAGCATCGGGCATTCGCGGACGATTACCGCTCCGTTTCCGAAGTCTTCGACAAGGAAGCCGCATTTTGAAAAAACGTCAAGATTTTCAAGAATAGTGCTGTATTCGTTTTTGTTCAGAGTGACCGTCACCGGGGAAATAAGAAGTTGGGACGAAGGTTCCTTCTTCTCCCGCTCCGCTTTCATTCGGTTAAAAATCACCCGTTCGTGAGCGGCGTGCTTGTCAATGATGCAAACCTTTCCGTCGTATTCGCAAATGATATACGTTTTGAAAGCTTCGCCGAGGAGCCGAAGCGGCTTCGGCGGCTGCTTTTCGGTGATTGAAACCGTGCTTTTAAAATCCGAAAGTTCCGATTCGGGTTCTTTTTGCGGTTCGGGCTTTTCAACGGGTTCATTTTTTCGGAAATCGGGAGTATTCTGCGGCTTTGTGGGAATTTCTTCCTCATTTTTCAAAGAGAAGCTTTCGTTAGCCTTTTTGGTTTTGAATGCCGCGACCAAATCCGGCTCGTTTTCTTCCTTTCTGTGGGAAAGTCTGTCGTTTTCCGGTGAAGAAAGTCCGGTTGTCTTTTTAAAGTTTTCCGACGGCATTGACTGCCAAAAATCCTTTTTCGGCAAAGGTCTTTGCGGTTCGGGCGGACGTGAAAAAGCTTTTTGCGGTTCCGGTGTTTTAACTTTAACGGGTTCGTCCTCGACCATATAAAACTGGGCGTTTTCGGGTTTCGTTTTTTGTGCAACTTTTGCAAGGTCAATCTGAAGCCGTGTGTCATACTCGGAAAGAGCATTTTTCACCGCATAATATATTGCGGAGGACACCCGCCTTTCGTCGCTGAAACGAACTTCTGTTTTCGCCGGGTGAACGTTGACATCAACGGTGTGCGGCGGGACGGTGATGTTCAGCACGCAGGACGGAAATTTTCCGACCATAATCGAATTTTTGTATGCGTTTTCCATTGAAGCGGCGCAACCGCGGGACTTGATGAAACGGCCGTTCAAAAAGAAATATTGCATTGCCCTTGACGGACGGGCGGAAGTCGGCTTGCAAACAAAGCCGGAAACGCCGATTCGGTCGAGTTCATAGTTCGTTTCAATCATGCCTTCGGCGAAGGTTCTTCCGAAAATCGAGTAAATCACGGAAAGGAGCTTTCCGTCGCCGGGAGTGATGAGCGTTTGCTTTCCGTCGCGGATAAAACGGAAGCTGATTTCCGGGTGAGAAAGGGCAACTTTGTCAACAACGTCGGCAACGGCATTCGCTTCGCTGACGTCCTTTTTGAGGAACTTCATTCTTGCCGGGGTGTTATAAAAAAGGTCGCGGACAACGATTGTTGTTCCGTCCGGGCAGCCGGCGGTCTCGTTTTTTGTTTCCGTTCCGCCCTCGATTGAGTAAAACGTTCCGTTTTCCTCGCTGACCGTTTTGGTGAAAAGTTCGATTTTTGAAACGGCGGCGATTGAAGCGAGCGCCTCGCCGCGAAAGCCGAGGGTGAAAATGTTGTCAAGGTCGGAAGCGGACTTGATTTTGCTCGTTGCGTGGCTGACAAAGGCTTTTTGAACGTCGTCGCGGAAAATTCCGCTGCCGTTATCGGTGATTCTTATGTATGTTATTCCGCCGTTGCGGATTTCAACGGTAACAGCCGTTGCTCCGGCGTCAATCGAGTTTTCGCAAAGTTCTTTCACAACCGAAGCAGGTCTTTCAACAACCTCCCCGGCGGCGATAAGTTCGGCAATATTTTTCGGCAAAACATTGATTCTTCCCACATTTTCACCTTCCTTTGGTTAAACTTTTGGTATTCTCATTCAGTAACTTCTGCGTTTTTCATGACGATGAAAAACTTTTTATCTTCACCGAACGAATTTTTGAGATAGTTATATAAATCCTTTTCGTTTTCAAAAACCAAGTACTGATAAGGCTTTACGAACGAAAGCTTTTCCAAAAAGAAGAGCTTTCCGTCCTCATTGAAAAGCAAGCCTGTGTGAACCGGTTCAAGATGATATTCGGGGTAATCGTCCTCGGTATAAACCGTTATAAGCTTGATTTTGTCGCTTTCGTCAAACGTAACGCCGTATTCGTTCCATGCGTTTTTGATTGTTTCAACACAATCTTTTTGAGTCATAGACTTTTTAATTTCGGGAGTCTGATAAAGTGTATCGAAAAGGTCACTATCGGCTTTTGAAAAATGGGTTTGAGCTTTTTCCGGAGAAAGGGTAAAAAGCATATTCATTTCGTTTTCCGATTCCGATGCGACAGAATTTGACCGAATAAAGCTTTTATAAAGAAAGAACGCTGTCAGCTTGCAGTTATAACCCATAAAAACGGGAAATTTTTCGTTCCAAAGCTCACTGAGTTTATCTTCGTCATAGGTCACGGGAGAAAGGTCAAAAGCTTTGTATCCCGACTGAACGAGCGTTATATTCTCAACGGTTTCGTTATATTCGTTGACGTCTTTGAAAAAGGTATCGACTGCGTTTTGGGGTACGCCGCACGAAAGCAGAGTTTCTTTCAATTCGCTTTGAACGCCCGAATCAACAAGATTTGAATACTCTGCGGTGTTTTCATTTTCGGGCAAGTCGGCTTTTTGGCAGGATACAAGAAGAATACAGACAAAAACAAGTATTATTGAAACGAATTTTTTCATTGAAAAATCTCCCGGTATGCTCTTACATACCCTTTGCTTTTTGCGCAAGTTTGTAAAGCGTTGTGAGCGCTTCAAGCGGAGTGAGCGTGTCGGCGTCGATGTTTTTGAGTTCGTCGATTATTTCGTCGTCACGTTCGCTTTGAAGCGAGATTTGAAGCGGCATTTCTTCCCGGCCGTCGTCATTTTCAAAGTCCGGTCTTGCGGCGGCATGAAGCTTTCTGTCCTCGCTTTCAAGTTCAAAAAGAATCTCTCTTGCGCGGTTGACAACGCCCGACGGTACGCCCGCAAGCTTTGCAACCTCAATGCCGTAGCTTCCGTCCGCAGGGCCGCGGACAATTCGGCGCAGGAAAGTTATCGTACTGCCGCGCTTTTTGACGGAGATGTTGTAATTTTTAACGCCGTCAAGCTTTCCTTCGAGTTCGGTAAGTTCGTGGTAATGAGTTGAGAAAAGCGTTTTTGCGCCGATTTTGCGCTTGTCCGAGATATACTCAAGCACCGCCCTTGCAATGCTCATTCCGTCAAAGGTTGAGGTTCCCCTGCCGACTTCGTCAAGAATAATCAGGCTGTTTTTGCCGGCGGATTTGAGGATTGAAGCAACCTCATTCATTTCAACCATAAACGTTGACTGACCCGAGGCAAGGTCGTCCGAAGCGCCGACGCGCGTAAAAATGCTGTCGATTATCGAAAGGTCGGCGCGCTTTGCCGGAACGAATGAACCGATCTGCGCCATGAGACAAATCAGCGCAACCTGGCGCATATAGGTTGACTTACCCGCCATATTAGGTCCGGTGATGATTGCACAGCGGCTGTCGCCGCAGTCAAGATAGGTATCGTTCGGAACAAAGGGACTGTCGGAAAGTACCTTTTCAACAACCGGGTGGCGGCCGTCAACAATTTCGATAACGGAGTTATCATGCATTGTCGGGCAAACGTAGTTGTTTTCGATTGCAGTCGCGGCAAGCGAAGCGATAACGTCCGCGGCGGCGATTGCAGAGGCGGTCTGCTGAATTCGGTTATACTCTTTTGCAACGGCTTTTCTTATCTGGCAAAAGATTTCGTATTCAAGCTTTACGCTGCGCTCCTGCGCGCCGAGCACCTTGCTTTCAAGGTCTTTAAGCTCCTGAGTGATATATCTTTCGCAGTTTGAAAGCGTTTGCTTTCTGATGTATGTATCGGGAACGAGGGATTTATAGGAATTCGTAACTTCAATGTAATAGCCGAAAACGCGGTTATAACCGATTCTGAGTTTCGGAATGCCCGTCTTTTCCTTTTCGGCGGTTTCAATGTCTGTAATATACTGCTTTCCGTTCTTTTCGATATAGCGAAGCGAGTCAAGTTCTTCGTTGAAGCCGTCTTTGATCATTCCGCCTTCGCGGACGGAAAACGGTGCGTCGGGGTCAATCGCAGAGTCGATCAGCTCATAAACGTCCTCAAGAAGATCGGTCAGCGAGTAAAGCTGTTTGAGATAAGTGCTGTTCATTTTTGAAAGCGCGGCTTTGACGAGCGGAAGTTGTTCAAGCGTCTGCTTCAGTGAATTGAGCTCCTTTGCGTTCGCCGTTTCGTAGACAACACGCGTGATAAGCCGCTCAATGTCAAAAATGTTCGTCAGCGCAAACCGGAGTTCCGAAAGGCCGACGCCGTTTGAAACGAGTTCTTCAACCGCATTTTGTCGCTTTGTAATCACCGCATAGCTGATGAGCGGCTTTTCAAGCCAGGTGCGAAGAAGTCTTTTTCCCATTGAGGTTTTTGTTTTGTCAAGTACCCAAAGGAGAGAGCCTTTCTTTTCGCGGTTACGCATCGTTTCGGTGATTTCAAGGTTGCGCTTCGTTGAAAAATCAATTTTCATGTACTGATTTTCCGAGTAGAAATTGATATCGGTAATGTTCGCGACGTCGTTTTTTTGAACGTCTTTGAGGTATTTTATCGCCGCGCCGACGGCAATGAGAGCCTCCGGGCTTTCCTTAATTCCGGAGGACGAAAGCTTATCTTCGGAAAAATGATTTTCACATTCCGAAAGGCAGCTTTCATAGGAAAAGCTTTCTTCGGGATAAACTTCGCAGGAAGCTTCCATGCGTTTTGTGATGAAAGATGAAATCGCTTTGTTTTCGGCGCACTTTTTGTTGAGTACGATTTCGCTCGGAGAGAAAACGCCGAGTTCGTTGATGAGCTTGGTTTCCGTACCTTTTCCGCTGAACGAGGTAACATTCAGCACACCGGTTGAAACGTCGGTAAAGCAGATTCCGCCGCCGTTTTCCGAAAGGAAAACGCAGGTCAGATAGTTGTTCTTTGCGTCGTCAAGCATACTGTTTTCGATAACGCTGCCCTTTGTGACAACGCGGATAACGTCGCGGCTGACAAGACCTTTTGCCGTTGCGGGGTCTTCGGTCTGTTCGCAGATTGCAACTTTATAGCCTTTTGAAACAAGCTTTGCAATATAACCGTCAGCACTGTGGAACGGAACGCCGCACATCGGCGCGCGCTCTTCAAGTCCACAGCTTTTTCCGGTCAGGGTCAGTTCAAGCTCTCTTGACGCGGTTTTTGCGTCCTCAAAAAACATTTCGTAAAAATCGCCGAGACGGAAAAACAAAATAGTGTCCGGGTATTGCTTTTTAATTTCAAGATATTGTTTCATCATCGGGGTCATTTCGCCCATTTTGCTTTTCCCTCTTTCGTTTTTTAGAAATCCTTTTTCTCTGCCGCCGACCGAAAAACGATCGGCGGCAAAAATTCTTGCTTAGTGGTGGCAGTCCGAAGAACAGCTTGAGCAATCACAGCCGCAACCGTGTTCGTCCTGTTTTTCGGGTTCGCAGGTTGCGGGGTCTGCACCGTTGACGCAAAGGCCGAGAATCTGCATGATATAATTCATCATGTCGTCGATTTCTTTTCTTGCCGCTTCATAAGCCTTCATTCTTTCGTTGCCCATGAACTTGTCATAAACGGCGTTAAATTCACGCTCATAGCCGGCCATTTTTTCGGAATCGGGATTTTCCTGTGCGGCTTCACGCTGATAATTCATCTGAACGAGCTGAATCTGGCCCATGAGGTCAAGAAGCTCCTGATCTTTTTCATTCTCTTCTCTTGCTTTTGCAAAAGCGAGATATCTTTCGTCCTGCTGGATTGCCGCGCCGAGTTCGCGCGTGAGTTTGATTACGTCCATGTAAAGTACTCCTTGTGAAAAATAATATATTGATAGTCGCGCCTTTCGGCACGTTTTATCCTTGAGAAATAAGCTTGCCTTTGAGAATCCACGTTTTGGGTTCCGTGACTTCGACCGTGACGAACGAACCGATAAGCTCATCCTTTCCGTCAAATTCGATAATCACGTTGCCCTCGGTTCTTGCAGAAAGAAGTCCCGTGTTTTCGTTCCGTTCTTCAACAAGAACGCGGTACCGATTTCCTTTCATTGCGGCGGTGCGCTTTGAGGCGATCTCCTCCTGAAGAGCGGTAAGCTCCGAAAACCACCGGGACTTTTCCTTTTTCGGAACTTCGTCCGGCATTGAGGCGGCCTTTGTTCCGGGTCTCGGAGAAAAAATGAAAGTGAACAGCGACGTGTAGTTGACCTCGCGAAGGAGCGAAAGTGTGTCGCAAAATTCTTCATACGTTTCGCCGGGGAAACCGACGATGATGTCGCTCGTAACCGAAAGGTCGGGCATCAGCTCATAAGCGTATTTTATAAGGCTGAGATATTTTTCGCGGTTATAATGGCGGTTCATCTCTTTGAGCACACGGTCATTGCCCGACTGAACGGGAAGATGAAGGTGCTTTGCAACTTTTTTACACTGCGCCATTGTTTCGAGCAGTTCTTTTGTGCAGTCGCGCGGATGGGAAGTCATGAAACGGATTATGAAATCGCCGTCAATGTCGTTGATTGCGCGAAGAAGCGCCGGAAAGCGGTATTCTTCGGAAAGGTCTTTGTTATAGGAATTGACATTTTGTCCGAGGAGGGTAATTTCCTTGTACCCTGCGGCGGCAAGTTGCCTCGCTTCTTCAACAATCGTTTCAAAATCGCGGCTTCTTTCACGGCCGCGGACATAAGGAACAACGCAGTATGAACAGAAGTTGTTGCAGCCGTACATAATCGGAATCCATGCCTTGAACGCTCCGTCGCGGTGGAGCGGAAGACCTTCAACAATGTTTCCGTCGCCGCCGGAAAGATCGAAAACCCTTTTTCCGGAGCAAAGACAGCGGTGAATGAATTCCGGAAGTTTGTGAAGAACGTGCGTTCCGAAAACAAGGTCAACGTAGCGGAAGCTGTTTTTGATTCTTTCGGCAACATATTCCTGCTGCATCATGCAGCCGCAAAGGGCAATAATCATGTCCGGCTTTGCGGTTTTATATTTTTTGAGTGCGCCGACGTTTCCGAAAACGCGGTCCTGGGCGTGTTCGCGAATGGCGCAGGTGTTATAAAGAACGAGGTCGGCCTCTTCGACATTGTCCGTAAGCTCATAACCGAGCGAACAGAGAATGCCCTTGATTTTTTCGCCGTCGGAGACGTTTCCCTGACAGCCGTAAGTATGGACAAAAGCTTTCGGTGCGCTCTGCGGAAAGCGGGAAGAAAGCACAACCGAAACAAGCTTTGCATATTCTTTTTGTTTTTCAAGCTCCTCTTCGGGAACAGTGAAATTTCTTTTGTTATCCAATATTTTGGTCCTCCGTGGGAGTCTTTTGAGTTTCTTCTTCGCATTTTTTTGCAAAGGCGAGAAGTTTTTTTATTCTGTGATTGACGGCCGAGCGGGAAAGCGGCGGAGAAAACATTTCGCCGAATTCCCGAAGACTTGCGTCCGGATTTTCAATTCTGAGAGCGGCGAATTCCTGAAGCTCTTCCGGAAGCTCGCAAAGTCTGTTTCCGTCAATGATTTTCTGAATCTGTTCAACCTGGGCAACGGCGGCAACAGCCGTTCTGGCAAGGTTTGCGCTGTCAAAATTCGCCCGGCGGTTTGAAACGTTGCGAAAATCTTTGTAAATTTTGATGTTCATAATTTCAAACGCAGCCGTTTGCGCACCCATAATGTTGAGAAGGTCTTCAATGCTTTCGCTGTCTTTAATGTAGATGATGTTGACGTATCGGCGCACCATGTGCTTCGCCTTGAGTCCGTATTCCGAAAGCATTTTCATAAGGTCAAGACTCAGCGTCCGAAACGGAACAACAAATTCAAGGTGATAACCCTTGTTCGGGTCGCTCACAGTTCCGCAGGAAAGGAAAGCGCCTTTGAAAAACGAAGCGTTGCAGCAATTGAGAATTTCGCTTTCGTTGCTGCTTTCGTTGAGAAGATTTCCGCGGTTGATTCGGGTGAAGGATTCGTTTCCGCTCGTTGAAAAGGCCGAAAGAACCTTTTCAATCTCTTTTTTTCTTTTGACGCAGACGGTGTACTTTCCGGCTTCGGAAACAGAAAAATTCGCTTTTACGCCGGTCTCCTTTTCAAGCAGTTCGGCATATGTCCTTGCAACAATTTCATGCTCGGTCATTATCGAAATTCCGCCGGAGCTGAACTCCCGTCCGAAAAGGAGCATTCCGTAAGTCATTGCGTGGCGGCAGCACGGTGCAAGGTTTTCAATTTTTGAAATTTCCTCTTTTGCTTTTAATGAAAACGACATCGTGCATACCTCACTGAAAATTCAACGTCTTATCTTTTTGAAAAATCATTTTAAAATGTCTCTGTGACTGACGGAAGAAGAAAAGCCTTTTTCCCTGAAATGATTATACAAAATTTCGGCAAAAGTTACCGAACGGTGGTGGCCGCCGGTGCAGCCGACCGCAATGATAAGCTGGCTTCTTCCCTCCTTCACGCAAAGCGGAAGCGAGCAATCAAGAAGCGAAATCAGCTTTTTTTCAAAATCCTTCGATTCGTCAAAACTCATGACGTAATCGCTGACCGCCTTGTCAAGTCCGGTAAGATGTTTGAGTTCCGGAATATAAAACGGATTCGGAAGAAAACGGACGTCAAAAACAAAGTCTGCGTCGTTTGGAATTCCGTGCTTGAAACCGAAGGACATACAGTGAATGTGCATTGACTTGTCACCGGAGCCGGAAAACATTGAGGCAACCCTCACGCGGCATTGGATTGCGGAAAGATTGCTGGTTTCAAGAAGGAAGTCGGCGTTTGCCTTTGCTTTTGAAAGCATTTTTCTTTCCCGTGCGATTGCGTTTTCAACGGAGTCATATGTTCCCTGAACAAGAGGATGCTTTCGCCTTGTCTCCTTGAAGCGATTGAGAAGAACGTCGTCGCTTGCGTCAATGAACATGAGTTTATACTCAATTTGGCGCTCGTTGAGCTCGTCAAGAGCGTCAAAAAGCTCAGAAAACGATTCGCCGGCGCGAACGTCGGTAACAACCGCAACACGGTCGTGTTCCTTTGAACATTTCAAAAGATCGGCAAAAACAGGGATAAGTTTTGCCGGAAGATTGTCAACACAGAAAAAGCCGACGTCTTCAAGCGAGTTCACAACGCAGGATTTTCCCGCTCCGCTCATGCCCGTGATAATTACAAGTTCCAATTTGTCTCACCGTCAAATCATTTTAATTTCCGTTTCGAGTTTTACACCGAAGTTATCATAAACCGTCTTTTGGCAATATTCAATGAGGTCTTTCACGTCTTTGCACGTTGCAGAGCCGATGTTCACGATGAATCCCGCGTGCTTTTCGCTGACCTGTGCGCCGCCGACAGTCTTTCCTTTGAGTCCGCTTTGTTCAATGAGCGCACCCGCAAAGTACCCCTCCGGGCGTTTGAAAACGCTGCCTGCGCTCGGAAAAGAGAGCGGCTGCTTTTCTTTTCTTCGGCCCAAAAGGTCGTTCATTTTTTCTTCTATTGCGCCCTTTTCGCCCTTTTGAAGGCCGAATGTGACCGAAGTCACGATGAAACCGTTTTCGCCGTAAGCACTTTTTCGGTAAGAAAAACCAAGTTGCTCTTTTGAAAGGACGCCGCCGTTTCCCTCCCGGTCAATATGCGAACAGGAAAGAACAACGTCTTTCATCTCTCCGCCGTAAGCTCCGGCGTTCATGAACGCCGCACCGCCGACCGAGCCGGGAATTCCGAAAGCAAATTCAAGCCCGGAAAGGGAATTTTCAAGAGCAAACCGGCAAAGCGAACCGAGCGAAGCGCCTGCACCGGCTTTTACCGTTGTTTCGTCAAGAAGTTCGATTTTTTCAAATTCGCCGGAAAGTCTGATTACCGCCTTTGAAATTCCGTCGTCGGAAACAAGAAGATTGCTGCCGTTTCCGATAACTGTATATTCGGTTTTACTTTCGCGGCATTTTTTAAGAACGGCGGAAAGTTCTTCTTCGGTTTTGGGTTCGATGAAAAGTTTTGCCGGTCCGCCGATGCGAAATGACGTATGGTTTTTCATCGGTTCGTTTTCCGAAAACTTTATTCCGCTTTCGGAAAGAAATGATAATAAGTCTTTCAAAACAAGACCCCCGTCGGTTTAATAGCTGACAAGCGCGGCGCCGATGATTCCGGCGTCGTTTCCGAGCTTTGCGCGGCAAAGTTCCGTCTGCTTGTCGCAGTATCTGCTGTAGCGTTCGGCCTCAACATATTTGCGAAGCGGAGCAAGAAGAGTTTCGCCCTCGTTGCAAATTCCGCCGCCGAAGCAAATCATCTCCGGCTGAAAAATATTGATGATGTTGACCGTTCCGACTGCGACATATTTAATATATTTTTCAACAACTTCGGTTCCCCACTTGTCGCCGGCACGCATTGCGTCGAAAGCGGTTTTTCCGCCGACGTTGTCAAGTGAGCCTCCGGCGATTTCCCACATTTTGCTGTCCTTATGCTCGTTCATTGCTTCCTTCGTCTGTCTGACAAGAGCGGAAGCCGAAGCATAAGCTTCCCAACAGCCGACTCTTCCGCAGTTGCAGGGAATTCCGTCCATGTTGATTACGGTGTGGCCGAGTTCGCCGCCGGCTTCGTTGCAACCGGCCATGACTTTTCCGTCGTTGATGATTCCGCCGCCGACACCCGTTCCGAGCGTGATTGCGATAAAGAGCTTTTTGCCCTTTCCGACGCCTGCGATTGCTTCGCCGAGAGCGGCGCAGTTTGCGTCGTTTTCAAGATATACTTTTGCATCAATGAGTTCGCCGAGCATTTGAACGGCCGGAACATGGTCGAAAGCAAGGTTGTTTGCATATTCGATATAGCCCGTTTCTTTGTTGACGCTTCCGGGTGTTCCGATTCCGATGCTTTCAATGTCGTCAACGGTAAGATTCGCGTCCGCAACGGCAAGCTTCACCGCTTTTACGATGTCTTCCATAATTTCTTTCGCCGGACGGGGGGCGTTCGTTTTGAGCTTTCCCCTTCCGATAATTTCGTGGTTTTCGTCAATAACGCCGACTGCAATGTTTGTTCCGCCGAGGTCAACGCCGACTCTGAATTTTTTACTCATTTTTTTCACTCCTTAAAAATCGCTCCAAAGTTCAATTTCATCTTCCTGCGGAATCACGTCTTCAACCATTCCGAGGTTATGCATAAGTTCTCTTGCAGCGTTATAGCCCATTTTCTTTTGTCTGTTGTTCATTGCGGCAACCTCGATGATGATTGCAAGGTTACGGCCGGGTTTGACGGGAACCGTCGTTGAAGGAATGCTCACGCCGAGGATCTCCTTGCTTTCGCTGTCGAGTCCCATGCGGTCATAAACCTTTTCCGAATCCCACGGTTCAAGTTCGATAATCATATCGATTTTTTCCGAAAGTTTGACTGCGCCCATACCGAAAATTCTTCGGGCATTGATAAGGCCGATACCGCGAAGCTCGATGAAATGGCGGATATTGTCCGGAGCGGAACCGACAAGGGTTTTCTTTCCGGTTTTTTTGATTTCGACGGCGTCGTCGGCAATAAGACGGTGGCCGCGCTTGATGAGTTCAACGGCCGTTTCACTCTTTCCGACCCCGCTGTCCCCGAGCATGAGAACGCCTTCGCCGTATACTTCGACGAAAACGCCGTGGCGGGTAATTCTTTCGGCGAGCTCAACGTTGAGATACGCAATGACGTTCGCCATCGTGTTTGAAGTCGAATCGTTCGTTGCAAGAACGGGAACGGAATATTTTTTTGCAAGTTCCAAAACGTCGTCCGGACATTGGATCGAGCGGGTATAAACCAAGGCAATCGGAGACTTTGAAATGAAATTTTCAAGTCTTTTTGCCCTTTGTTCCGGCGAACGGCTGTTTATGTACTCAACCTCGGAGCGACCGAGGAAGTTGATCCGTCCGGGATCAAAGAATGTGTCGTAACCGGCAAGGATGAGACCCGGACGGTTAACGTCGGGCGTTTCGATGAAAATATCTTCTGCCGGTTTCGGAAGATACACGGTTTCAAAGGACATTTCCTTTATGATTTTTGAAAGCGGAACCGAATATTTTTGCGGCATACTGACCCTCCTCGGACATAGGTATACTTGTATATTATATAATAAATATTTCTATATGCCAAGAGTTTTTGAAAGTTTTTTTGAAAACTTTTTTGACAATTTTTTCTTTACCGAACCCGGCCGCAAAAAATGCGGACGAACATATAAAAACAAGTATGCCTTTTCGGACTTGTTCGGATTCTCCGAAGATCATTTCAATCCGGCGTTTGAGATTGCGCTTTTCAAAACCGCTGCCGCAATTTTAAGCTTCGGGTTCTTTACACGTTCCAAATTTCATTTGCGTATTCTTTTACGGTTCTGTCCGAAGAGAAAAACGCACTCGAAGCGGTGTTTATGAGCGCCTTTTTGAAATAAGCCTTTTTGTCTTTGTAATCTTCCGCCGCGGCAACCACCGTTTGAACGAAGGACTCAAAATCAGCAAGAACCATATATCTGTCGTTTTCGAGAAGAAGTTTTTGAATTTTTGAAAAGCATTCTTCCGAGCAAAACGGTTCTTCCGAAAGGAAATCAAGCGTCTCTTTCACAATGTCAGAGGATTCGTAAATCTCTTTCGGGTCATAAAATTCCTTCGCTCGGCTCACCTCTTCTTCGCGAAGGCCGAAAATATAATTGTTTTCCTCGCCGGCAAGGTTCACGATTTCAATGTTCGCTCCGTCGAAAGTTCCGACCGTGGGCGCGCCGTTGAGCATGAATTTCATGTTTCCCGTTCCGCTCGCTTCCGTTCCGGCGAGAGAAAGCTGCAACGAGTAATCCGCCGCGGGAATCAGCTTTTCGGCCTTTGAAACGTTGTAATCGCTGACGAAGGCAACCTTGAGCCGTCCTTCGATTGAATTGTCGGCATTGATTATTTTTGAAAGTCTGACGATAAATTCAATCGAAAGTTTTGCTTCCTTATAGCCCGAGGCGGCTTTTCCGGCGAAGACAAACGAAATTTTCGGAAGGGACGAAAGCTCTCCCCTTTTTATCTTTTCATAAAGATAAAGGCAGCAAAGCGCACCGAGAAGTTGGCGCTTGTATTCATGAATGCGTTTGATTTGAATGAAGAAAACGCTTTCCTTTTCAAGACTTACACCGTCGTTTTTGCGGATATATTCGCAAAGCTTTTCTTTGTTTCTTTGACGTATTTCAAAAAGCTTTTCCAAAACTTTTTCGTCGTTTTCAAACTCACGAAGCTTTTCAATCGCCTCAACGTCAATCGCAACGTCCGCCTTGACGAGCGAACAGACATAATTATAAAGTTCCTCATTTGCAAGGGCGAGCCAGCGCCGTTCGGTGATTCCGTTCGTTTTGTTTGAAAACCTTGAGGGAAAAAGTTCGTGCCATTGCGAAAGCGTGTTTTTCGCAATAATATCGCTGTGAATTTTTGCAACGCCGTTTATATGCGAGCAAACGTAGCACGCAAGATTCGCCATATGAACAAGCCCGTCTTTGACAATCAGGCAATCCTCAAGACGTTCGGTTTTCTTTTTAAGGTCGGCGATGAGTTTCAAATTGAGCTTTTCAATCACATCGAACACTTCCGGTAAAAGAGCGGAAAACATTTCTGCGTCCCATTTTTCAAGAGCTTCGCTCATTACGGTGTGGTTCGTATAAGAAAAAATTTTCTGCGCCGCCGAAAAAGCGAAGTCAAAACTTTTTCCCTTTTTCATGATTAAGCGGATAAATTCCGCAATTGCAACCGTCGGATGTGTATCGTTGAGCTGAATCGCAATCCGATTTGGAAGGTCTTCAAAATGCTTTTCGTCATAGATTTCGGAAAGTATATTTTGAAGTGCGGCTGAAGTGAAAAAATATTGCTGACGGAGTCTGAGTTTTTTCCCTTCTTCGGTTGAATCGTTCGGATAAAGAAACGCGGTTATTGCTTTTGCGTCGTTTTCTTTTTCAAATGCTTTTGCCGTGTCGCAATTTTCAAAGGCTTTGAAACTGACCTTTTCTTCGCTTTCGCAGTCATAAAGGCGGAGTCGGTTGACTTTTTCGTTTTTATATCCCGGAACAAAATAATCGTACGGAACGGCATACACCGTCATATCGGAAAAATCGATCCGAACTTTTTCTTCGGCCTTTTTCACGCCGAAAAAATCCGGAAACGTTTCCCAATCATCTGGATATTCGCTCTGCATTGAGTCCTCGATTTTTTGGCGGAAAAGGCCGTAATTATAACGGATTCCGTAACCGTCAAG
>JAUNFH010000205.1 GCA_030525185.1 Clostridia bacterium | reverse complement strand
CCGGACGCAAAAGCACAACCGTTGTTTTTTGAAAGCTTCACGCTCTCGTTTACTGCGGCGGACACCGGAACCGAATGCATATACAAAATCTGATATGCGCCGAGACGCATAATCGCATGAACCTGGGGTTTGAGCTTTCCAAGCGGTTTTGAAAGATGTTTTTCAAGATTATAATCAAGAGTAATCAATCGTTCGACCGTTCCGTAAACCAGCGCCGAAGCAAAAGCTTTTTCCTTTGAATCGAGCGCCGACTTTTTCAGCTCGGAATCAAGAGCGAGATTTGAATATGCGTTGTTCCGAAAAATTTTCAAAAGAACGTTAAGTGCGATTTGTCGTGCGGAATTTTTCATATTATCTCCGATCGTTTTTTGAATTATATCTGAGAATAAGTCTCAAAAGAGACATAATCGAAACAAGAAGTGCGGCAACATAAGTCATAGCGGCAGCAGTAAGAACTTTTCTTGCACCCTTTTGTTCATCGCCCGAAAGCATTCCGGTTTCGTCAATAACCTTCATTGCCCTTGAACTTGCATTGAATTCAATCGGCAAAGTGACAAGCTGAAAAACAACAACGGCGGCGAAAAGAATTATGCCGATTTTTGTAAGCAAGCCGTAACCTAAAATGTATCCGATTACGGCAAGCCAAACTCCTGCGGACGAACCGATGTTTGCAATCGGCAAAATCGCATTTCTGACCTTGATCGGAGAGTAGCCTTCCGCATGTTGGGCGGCATGACCGGCTTCATGACAGGCAATTCCGACCGAGGCGATTGAGTTTCCGGAAAAAACCTTCGACGAAAGCCGTATAACATTGTCTCTCGGGTCATAATGATCGGTAAGATTTCCGTCAATAGGCTCGATTCTGACATTGTTGATTCCGTAATAAGCAAGAACTCTTGCGGCCGCAGCGGCTCCGGTAAGTCCGGAACGGTTCTGAATACGAGACATGTTTCTGTATGTGCTCTTTACGGCAAACTGTGCAATCAAAGAGAGCAAGACCGCAGGCATAACAAGCAAAATATAATAATAATCATACCAAATCATAAACATTCACCATGATCTTTCCGTAAGCATTTATAACCCTTCGGTTATCCGAGAACGGTTCCTTTTGAAAGTTTATGGCCGTTGAGAAAAGCGGCCGCTTCCATTCTCTTTTTTCCTTCAAGTTGAATCTCTTTGAGTTCGACGCAGTTGTTGTCGCCGCATGAAACAATCATCTTTCCGTCAACAAAAACGACTTCGCCTGGAATATTGTTCCCCTTTTTATCACTCAAAACCGATTTTTGAATCTTCAAAGTTTTTCCGTCAAGCTTTGTGAATGCTCCGGGCCATGAATAAAGTCCGCGGATTTTATTATGAACTTCAAAGGCGCTTTTACTCCAATCAATGAGTCCTTCGTCTTTTGAAAGAAGTCCTGCATGGGTAGCTTTGCTTTCGTCTTGCTTAATCGGATTAAGTTCTCCTTTTTCAAGAGCTTCAATCGTTTCCGTGAGAACCTCTGCGCCGAGAACGGAAAGCTTTTCAAACATTTCAAGCGTTGTGTCATTAATACCGATCGGAATCTTTTTAACAAGAAGAATATCTCCGGTGTCAACGCCTTCATCCATAAGCATTGAAGTTACTCCGGTTTCACTGTCACCGTTAAGAACGCAGTGATGAATCGGTGAAGCGCCTCGGTACTTCGGGAGAATCGAAGCGTGAATATTGATGCAACCGTACTTCGGGAATTTCAAAAAATCCGGCGGAAGAATTTTTCCGTATGCAACAACAATTATAAGTTCGGGCTTGATTTTTTCAAGGATTTCAACACCCTTTCCGTTTCTGAGCGTTGTCGGCTGAAAAATCGGAAGGTCATGTTTGAGCGCCTCAACTTTAACGTCGGGCATTTTAAGCTCCTGCTTTCTTCCGACCGGCTTATCCGGTTGACAAAACACTCCGACGATTTCATGTTTTGAATTTTCAAGCGCTTTAAGGCACTCAACGGAAAAATCCGGAGTTCCCATAAATGCAATTCTCATTTTCTTTTCCTCCGCTCTTATTCTTCGTTCAGTCTTTTAAGTTCCTCTTCGGTGAGCATATGCTTTGCTCTGTCGGTGAAAACAATTCCGTCAAGGTGATCGATCTCATGGCAGAAACAACGTGCCTTAAGACCTTCGCCCTTATGCATACACCACTGACCTTTTCTGTTTTGAGCGCGGACTTTGACAAAATCCGGGCGTTTTACAATTCCCCATTCGCCCGGAAGCGAAAGACAGCCTTCCTGACCTTCCTGTTCTCCGCTCTCTTCAACAATTTCGGGGTTGATGAGTTCAACCGGTTTTCCGTCGCCGACGTCAACAATGACAACTCTTCTGAGAATTCCGACCTGAACGGCGGCAAGGCCGACTCCGTCGGCTTTTTTCAAAGTGTCTTTCATATCATCAAGAAGCGTCCAGAGTTTTTCGTCGAACTTCACAACCGGGCGGCTTTTTTTTCTGAGAACGGAATCTTCGATTGTTACAACTTTTCTGATTGCCATTTCCAAAACTCCTTTAAAATGTTATACAAGTGACGACGGATTAATATCCGCAATTATTGTTACGTCACCGAATGTTTTGCTTTTTCCGAATTCAATGAGAAGATCCGAAATAATTTTTCTGAATTCGGATGAATTCTTGCATTTTATTATTATTCTGTATCTGAAACGATTATTGACTTTTGCGATTCTCGGCGGCATAACCGGAAGAGCAATAACTTTTACGGCGTTCTTTTCGCGGTCGACCGCCTTTCTGAACTCATCAAGAAAAAGCCTTGCCGCGGAAAGTGCCTTCAGTTCATCATCGCTTACCGCGCAAACGCTGCATATATCGCAAAACGGCGGAAGAACCATAACCCTGCGGATCCCGCATGCGGGGGTTGCGTCTGCTTCTTCGCTCTGTACTGCGCTCTAACTCATCGTCAAAATCGTGACTCATTTTTGTACCTCATTCTCAGTCCTGCCTGCTCCGGCGACCGGGTCAATAGGCGTTCTTATTAATAAAGCCTTTAAAAAATGTCAGCAAAATAATCTTTACATCCAGTCCGATCGACCAGTTTTCGATATAATACAGGTCATATTCGATTCGTTTCCGGATCGAGGTGTTTCCCCTATATCCATTGACCTGTGCCCATCCGGTAAGGCCCGGACGCACCTGATGTTTTACCATATATCTCGGAATTTCTTCCCGGAATTTTTCCACAAAAAACGGTCGTTCCGGTCTTGGTCCCACCAGACTCATA
>JAUNFH010000001.1 GCA_030525185.1 Clostridia bacterium | reverse complement strand
CGTGCGGTTAAAGCAACAACACCAAAAGAATAAGCCGTAGTGTAGGAAATCTCTCACTCAGTCGGAAAAGCCGCCGGCCGCCCTCACAGGAGTGGACCGAGAATAAATCACGGCGGGCGGTAAAATGAGACAACCTCAAAAAAAGTACCGCCAAAGCTCTGATTGAGAGCAAAAGGCGGTACTTTTGAAAAATGTTCCGTTAAAAATAACCTGAAGAGCTACTTTCAAAAAATACGAAGAATTTTATTTTTTCAACATTCTTCCGAGAACGGAAACCCAGCGGTTGATTTCTCCGAAAAGGAAGTCAGAAAAACCGAGGTCGAAAAAGCCTTTGTCAACAGCGGAATTTTCACTGTCCTTTTCGTCGGCATTCAGCAAAAACGGCTGAGTGTAAATGATTCCGCCTTCACCGAAAATTTCAAACCGGACGTAATCTCCGAGTTTTCCTTCGTAATCTCCGAGATCGAAGTCGGCTTCGGAACTTTTTTTCGTTTCAATCAGCTTTCCGTCCGAAATTAGGCGAACAATTAAAGCGTTCGCCGTTTTTACCGAAACGGTGTCCGTTTTTTCGTCAACGGTAATTTTTTTGACGGAAGGTTCGGTTTTTGCGGCGAGGTAACCGTCCTCGTCAAGAACGCTGAAAACGGAACCTATTGAAGATTTTGCCTTGTATTTTCCGTTTTCAATGCCTTCAATGCGTTCCTCAATTTCTTTTCTTGAGGCGGAAACCGCTTTGAAGGTTTCGTTTTCTTCGCCGTAAAACTCTTTGAGCGCGCTCTCGATTTCAAAAAGCTCATCGTAATTTCCGATGCAATGGCTCGCGACGAAAAATTCTCCGCTTTCAAGGGATTTTTTTGCGCTCTTTGAATCGAGCGAAGGCATCAGAAGGAGTGTGTATCCGGTGTTGATTTTGTCGAGTTGATGGGCGTCGCTTGAAGCGATTGCAAAGACCGTTTTTCCGCTTTTTGAAAATCTTGAAAGAAGTTTGTCCCAAAGAATTCGGTCAAAGCGCGTTCTTGCGTCACCCTTGGAGTTGATGTCGATTCCGAGACAGGTCGGATATTCTTCAAGAAGAGCGGCGAATTTGTTGATGTAATATCTGTAAGTAAAATTGCTTTCGCTGTACGCATTTTGCGAGCGGACTTCGTAGCGTGCTTTTGTGTATTCGCCCGGGTGGTTGATTACCGAAACTCCGCCGAGATTGTCAACTTTTCCGATTGCGTCTTTGTACGTTGTGACCGAATTGTCACGAAAATCGACGAACCAGCTGTTGACGTGTGCATTGACGGAAACGGCGTTGTTTTCGATTCCGAAGGGGATTCTCAAAATGTCTTTTTTTCCGTCGATTTTGAGATAATCATCGCCGTTTTCGGCCGTGCGGTATGAATATGTCATTCCGTTTTCAAAGCTTCCGTTTTCACCGAGCGGAGAAATTTCACCTTCGGTTCTTCCGGCAAGCTTCAAAAGAGTGTGAATTCCAGTTTTGTTGTCCTTCGTCCAACCGTAATCCGTTGTTCCGTGGTCGGTTATCGCAATGATGTCAAAGCCCGTTTCGGCGTGGCGTTCAATCGACTGAGTGAGCGTTTGGTCGCCGTCGGAAGCGTTTGTGTGCGAATGAAGGGCGGTTTTGTATGTTTTCACCGTGTTCCAGTCAATGTTCTCATACGGATTCGAGATTGAGTACTCCGCCGCAAAAGCAACGGCCGAAACCGAAAAAAGAATCATAAGAGAAAGGACAAGAGAAAGAAACTTTTTGTTGCTTTTTTTCATGTCAGATGTTTTCCTCTCTGAAGTCAATGACGAGCTGTTTCTTTTCCGGATTGAGTTTTGTGAGCTTGACTCCGGCGGCATTGAACATTCTTTTTGAAGCAAGGTTCATCGGTGTTCCGTTGTACTTGTCCGAAAGATAAACAACCTCTTTGATTCCGCTTTGAATGATTGCCTTTGCACATTCGTTGCAGGGAAAAAGCGCAACATAAACACGGCAACCTTCAAGCGAAGCTCCGGCGTTGTTGAGAATTGCGTTGAGTTCGGCGTGGCAAACATAAGGATACTTTGTGTCGTATGCGTTGCCGTCCCTTTCCCACGGAAATTCGTCGTCGCTGCAACCTATAGGAAATCCGTTATAGCCGACGGACATGATTTTGTTTCTGTCGTTAACAATGCAAGCTCCGACCTGCGTGTTGGGATCTTTGCTGCGATAGGACGAAAGGATTGCGATTCCCATAAAATATTCGTCCCATGAAAGATAATCTTTTCTTTTTGCTGACATCGTTTTTCACTCCCGGTAATTTTTATTGTATACGCAAAAAAATGCTGTGAAATTTTTTCACTCGACTCCTCTGTAATAAAGTCCTCTCGTGAAGTCTCCTTTTGCCTTTTTCCCTTTGCGATAAGCTTCAAGAACGGCGTCAACGTTTTCACGTTTCTCACGGGTAAAAAGGAAAAGAAGAAAGTCGGTATTTTTGATTTCGTCGAGCCTGTCTCCCATGTATATCGCGCGGGAATTGAGAATCTCACGGTAATATCCTTTGCAGGCGACGGGAAAACGGATTCCCATTCTGTCGGTGAGAAAACTTTTTCCTTTGCACTCGGCGCAGGTCTTAACGTTCTTGATCGGACAATTCCTCACGAGCATTAAAGGCAGTCTTCCGTAAGCAACGATACCTCTTTGAACGCTTCCGCCGATTTTTTCGATCTGTCCGAGCGTAAGTTCGGGTGACAAGGTGACTGACTTTACATTCAGCTCTTCAAAAACGGCAAGACTTCGGCTGTTAAATACGTTCAAAGAAAAACCTCCGTCAACGTTGAAACCGTGTCTGAGCGCAAGCGCAACAGCGTCAAGAGTCGGGCAAAGCGCATTGGTAATGCCGAAGGACTTTACACGTTCAAGAAGCTTTTCAACCTCACTTTGAACACCGAAAAGGGCGTGCGGAATCTCAATTCCAAGGGTAATTCCTTTATTTTTAACGCTTTCAACATACTTTTCCTCAACATTGAGAGGAAAATAAATGTTTTCAACATCGCTGAGATTTTCCGGAATTTGGTCGCCTTTTGAAAGGACAAGACGGAATTTTTTCGCCTCTTTTGCGACGTGGGGAACGAGTTTAAAATTTATATCTGTAAAGTGCTTTGACTTTACAGACGAAAGTTCCTTTTCCAATCGTTCAAGGGCTTCGCGGCGGAGTTTGTTGATCGCTCCGGCGGAGACTGTCACGCCTTCGTCAAGTTCGATTTCGATTTCTTCGGGATAAAACGGGGTTGAGCCGCATTTTGAAAGCCAAGAGGAAAGAAGCTCCTTTGAAATCGGTTTGTTCAACGCTTTTTCGGCCGAAGTTTCCGAAGAAAGGAAAACGGTTTTTCCGTTCGCTTTTGCGGAAAGCGAAATCGGCTCGTTTTCAATCACGCTGAGGAAAAGGCTTACGCCGACTCGCGGAGTCTCTTTTGAATAAAGATTTTTGAGAGAGGAAAGAACTTTTGACGAGGCGGAAACAACGTCCTCCCTTCGTCTTGTTCCGAACATTTCGCTTCCGAGACGGTTTTCAAAATAGCCTTTTGTGAAGCCGGAACGTGAAAAAACGGCACTGAGCTTTTCCTGAGTTTCGGAATGAAGTTCACCCGAAAGGGTTTCCTTGGCGCTTGTCACCGCGGCGGCAACATATTCCGGGCGTTTCATTCGGCCTTCGATTTTAAACGAGTTGATTCCGATTTCCGAAAGGGTCGGAAGTTCGTCAATGAGCGAAAGGTCTTTGAGGCTGAGGTCATGCCGTCCGGGTTCCGCAGCGGAAAAGGGGAGGCGGCACGGTTGGGCGCAAAGACCGCGGTTTCCGCTTCGTGAGCCGAGCATTGCGCTCATGTAACATTGGCCCGAAACGCACATGCAAAGTGCGCCGTGAACAAAAACTTCAAGCTCAAGGTCGGTTGAATTGCGAAGGTCTTCAATCTCTTTCTTTGAAAGTTCTCTCGGAAGAACGGCGCGCGAAAAACCGAGCTCTTTGAGAAGCTCAAGTCCGGCGGCCGTTTGAACGGACATTTGGGTTGAAGCGTGGCGTTCGAGGTCGGGCGAGCACATTTTTGCATACCGTGAAAGGCCGAGATCTTGCAAAATGAGCGCATCCGCACCGAGGGAGGAAACCTCCTTAACAACAGATAAAGCCGCGTCAAATTCCTCATCGGAAACGAGAGTGTTCAAAGCAATGTGAACTCTGACACCCCTTGCGCGGCAATATTCAATCGTTTTTTTCAGCTCGTCTCGGCCGAAGTTTTCGGCGCCTTTGCGGGCATTGAAGTTTTTTGTTCCGAGATACACGGCGTCCGCACCGGTTCTTACGGCGCTGAGAACGCATTCAAAAGAACCGGCGGGAGCAAGAATTTCGGGCTTATTTTTCATTCTTCTTTTTTCCGATCTGATCAAGGACGGAGGAAAGCTGAGCTTTGAGACGTTCAATTTCAAGGTTTGCGTTTTCAAGCTCGCGCTTTGCTTTTTCGGCCTCGTGCTTTGAAAGGTCGGCCTTTGCTTTTGCACTTGAAGCGTCGTCAAGGTAATCCTTGATCTGCTCACGGAGTCTGTCGGCGGAGATTGTTGCTTTTTTGCAGTCGTCGGCATACTGAAGCGTTGTGAGAACAGCCGCCTGAGTTGTTGAAATTCTCTGGTTATCCTTCATCGTTTTTGCAATTGCAAGGTCAACCTCTTTTCCGAGTTCGGAAACATATTTTACATCGTCTTCGGTGAGAATTGCATATTCGGCACCGGCGATCATAAGTTTAACTTTGTTCCTGACCATTTTGACATCATCCTTTCATTAAGCGGAAACGGCGTAGGCACCGAAACCGCGCGGCGGAAACCTTCCCGCCGAAGCCGACAGACCGCTTTTAGTCCGCCGGAATCTATTATTTATTATTATACAACAAAGCGGCGGTATAATCAAGTAAAAGTTTTATTTAAAACGGCGGTGACGGCTAAAAAATGCCGCCGAATCGGAATGAAACGGCGGCCGATTGAAATATTCTTATTTTGAAAAGCCGAGCTTTGAAAGAACGGAAAAAGCAACGTTGAAAGCGGTGTAAAGAACTTTCCAGAAAGAAAAGCCTTTTTCTTCGGTCGGAACGCTTTCGCCGAAAAGATAGTTTCCGTCCTTATCGTAATGATAAATTCGTTTTCCGTTTGAAGAAAGGACGCTTTCGGCAATGTTGTCTCTCGGATCGGTGAATTGAGTGTGACCGGGGAAGGAGTAAATATCAAAAACGTCGTCGTCCATAACAAGTTCGGCGGCAAAGTTCTTGACGTCTTCGCGGCCGTTCATTCCCATGTGTGAAACGCTCTTGAAGTACCATGTGTTTTCTGGGAAGAATCCGGTTGAAGCGTCAAGCTTGTTGTCCGGAGAAATGTGGTTGTGAGTTTCGTTTTTGCAATAGGTGCGGGGTGAAACGTAAGAATCGCCGAGCGTTTCGCCGAATGCGGCGGAAACTGTTCCGAGTGCCGAAGATGACGGGGAAAGAAGGTTGTCCGCGTCTTCTTTATAGCAGCCGAAAAGCGGAGCCATGAAGTATCCCATGTCGTAGCTTGCAATGATATGAATATAAACGCCGCTTCCCTTGAGCTTTTGAAGCGTTTCGGGAAGGGCTTTTCTCGCTTCTGAAAAAGCTTCCGTCTCCGCGCGGACGGCGGAGTACTTTTCGTCGGAAAGAAGAAGGTCCCTTGCTTCTTCGTAGCTTCCGGACGGACAGAGCGCCCACATCATACTGCTCTTCTTTGCGAGCATATCCTTCGCTTCCTCAAGGGCGGTTCTGAGAACCTTTTCAAGAGTTTCGGAAGAAAGGGCAAGTCTCAGCGCAATGCTGAGTTCATAAGCAAGGTCGCCGTCAAGAATGGCGGGAAGAATCTCTCTGTGAAGACGTTCAACGTCATAAATTCTCACGTTGTCGGTGAGAATATCGCCGACAATTTGTGAACCGTCAAAGGCCGGAATCATGTTGACGATTTTTTTAATGTACTTGTAATCTTCCGGGTATGAAGCAAGATACTGAATGAGAACCGCGCCGCCCTGGCTGATCGGAACAAGATTGACTTTTTCCGCTTTCGTTTGGGCAAGAACGATGTTATGAAGGTAATCGTGAAGTCCGTCGGCGGCGTCTTTCACGCTTCCGAAGGAATCGTAGGTATAGTAATATCTCACGCTGTCGTATTCGCTCAGTCCGTCAAGGGAAACGTTTGAATAAATGATTTTCTGCTCTTCTTCGGAAAGTTCCGAATACGGCTTTTCAAAACGGCGGACTTTTTTGTTGTATACCGCGCTTCCGTCGTCGTTCAGCTCAAAGGGCTTGAAAAGTTCGTGCATGAATTTTTTCACTGCGGCGGAAAGCTCCTTGTCGCTTCTCGTGATTGCCGAGGCACCGAGCGGAACAAGAAGGTCCTTGATTACGTTTTTGACGAGCGTTTTTGTTTCAAGGCCGGCGAGCGAAAACGTGCTGATGTCTCCGAGGTAATTTCCGTCGTTGTCGCAGACGGTCGTTTCGCTTTGTCCGAAGCCGGGAATGAGAATAACCGGCGTTTTTCCTTTTTCATGCGCCGCAAACGAAACGGCGGAAACCGAAAAAACAATGCAAAGCGCAAGAAAAACCGAAAGTGACTTTTTAAAGAATTTTTTCATTGTAACTCCCTCTTTCTTTTTTGAAAACGTTATGAAACATTTGTCTGAAATTATATCATATAAGTGAGGGAAAGGTCAATCGTTCGGTTGTAATTTCGCTTTCTTTGTGATAAAATCTTTAAAAAGTGATCATCAAAATCAAAAGGACTGAGTTTATGCAAAAAAAGGCCGTAATTATTCAGGATATCTCATGCTTCGGAAAATGCTCTTCAACCGTTGCGCTTCCGATTGTTTCCGCGTTTGACGTTGAGTGCGCTCTTTTGCCGACTGCGCTCCTTTCGGCGCACACGGGATTTCCGAAATTCACCTGCTTTGACCTGACGGAAGAAATGGAAAAAACACTTCTTGACTGGAAGGCTCTTTCGCTTTCCTTTGACGGCTTTTTTTCGGGGTATATGCTTTCGGACAAACAGGCGTCGTTTGCGCTTGACTGCCTTGATTCGCTCGTAAAAAGGGATTCTCTTGTTCTTGTCGATCCGGTGATGGGTGACGACGGAAAGGCATACGCAATGCTGAACGAATCTTTCGGCGAAAAAATGCGTGCGCTCGTTTCCCGCGCGGATATAATCACGCCGAATCTCACCGAAGCCGCCCTTCTCCTTGAAAAACCGGCCGTCCTTTCGGGATATGACGAAAGCTTCATTGAAGAAACGCTTTTCGGACTTCAAAAGCTCGGCTGCAAAATTCCGATGATTACCGGGGTGAGCTTTGAAGAGGGAAAAATCGGCGTTGCCTTCCTTGAAAACGGAAAAGTGACTTATGTTTTTTCAAAGAAACATGAGGGCGTTTCCTGCGGAACGGGAGACACGTTTTCAAGCGTCCTTTTCGGTGCGCTGCTTTCGGGAGAAAAAACGGAAACCGCGGTGAGAAAAGCCGTTCATGCGGTTGAAAAAGCGATTGAGAACGGCGTCAAAAAATACGGAATCGACTTTGAAGGTCTCCTTTCGCTCAAAGACTGAAAGGAATTTTCGGATTAATTGAAAACAATAAGGAAAAAAGAACCCGTGCCACAAACTTTTTACAAAAAAGTAAGAGCCACGGCTTCTTTTTTTGTTGACTATTCCAAATATTAGTGGTATTATCTATTGTGAGAAGAAGCCCTGTCTGCCGATACTTTGAGAAAATCGCAGACAGACTTTGGTAAGAAAAGATCAAAAAAACGAAAGGATCGGTGATCTTATGCAATATGATGTTGCCGTGATCGGCGCAGGCGTTTGCGGCGCTCTCATCACGCGTGAGCTTTCAAAGCTCAATCTCAAGATCGTTATGCTTGAAAAATTCAGTGACATTTCAATGGGTACCTCAAAGGCGAACAGTGCAATCGTTCACGCCGGCTTTGACGCGGAAACGGGTTCGCTCAAAGCAAAGCTCAACGTTCAGGGTGCGTCCCTTATGGCGTATTACTGCAACAAACTTTCAGTACCATATAAAAACATCGGCTCGCTCGTCGTTGCCTATTCGTGGGACGATATGCAGACGCTTGAAGACCTTTTTGAAAGAGGTTTTGCAAACGGCGTTCCGAACATGGAAATCATCAGCCAGGAAAGACTTCGCGAAATGGAGCCGTACATCAGCGAAAAAGCAATCGGCGCGCTTTGGGCGCCCACTGCCGGAATCGTAAGCCCCTATGAGCTTGCAATCGCCGCAACGGAAAACGCCTGCCTCAACGGCGCAAGAGTAAAACGCAACAGCGGCGTTTTCGACATTGAATTCAAAGACGACCTTTTCTTCATCACAACCGCTTCGGGTGTTGTGAAGGCAAAGTACGTCATCAACTGCGCCGGCGTTTTTGCCGACCAGATTGCAAACATGATCGGAGACACCTCGTTCAAAATCATTCCGAGAAAAGGCGAATATTATCTCCTTGACAAAAACGAAAGCAAAATGGTTAACCACGTTCTTTTCCACTGTCCGTCAAAAATGGGTAAAGGAATTCTTGTTACCCCGACGGCGCATGGAAACGTTCTCATGGGTCCGACTGCGATTGACCTTGACTTCGACAGCAAGCTTGACGTTGACACAACGATTGAAGGTCTTGACGAAGTTAAGCGCGCCGTTAAAGAGGTTATCCCGACCCTCACAACGAGGAACGCAATCACCTCATTCGCCGGACTTCGCGCACATATTGCAGGCGACAACAGCGATTTCGTGATCGGAAGAAGCAAGGCGAACGACAAGTTCATCAACGTTGCCGGAATCGAATCGCCGGGTCTTACCGCCGCTCCCGCAATCGCAAGATATGTCGGTCAGATTTTCCGCGAGATGGCTCCGCAGTACGAAAGAAAAGAAAAATTTGTGACAACAAGACCCGCTCCCGTCAGAGTCAACGAACTTTCCGACGAGGAAAGAGCCGCTCTCATCGAAAAAGATCCGCGTTACGGAAAAATCATTTGCCGCTGCGAAGGAATCACCGAGGGTGAAATTGTTGACGCAATCAAAGCTCCCTGCGGCGCAAGAGACGTTGACGGAGTGAAGAGAAGAACAAGAGCCGGAATGGGCAGATGTCAGGGCGGTTTCTGCGGTTCAAAGGTTGTTGAAATTCTTTCAAGAGAACTTGATATTCCGATGAACCAGGTTACCAAACACGGAAACGGTTCAAAAATCCTTTTCAAAAAGACAAAGTGAGGTGAATACAAATGCTTAAATATGATCTTGTTGTTATCGGCGGAGGCCCTGCCGGAATGGCTGCCGCGCTCAAAGCGAAGGAATGCGGCGTCAAAAAAATCATCATTCTTGAAAGAGCGGAAACGCTCGGCGGAATTCTTGAGCAGTGTATTCACACCGGCTTCGGTCTTCACTATTTCGGCGAAGAACTTTCCGGCCCGGAATATGCCGCGCGTTTCATTGAAAAAGTCAAAGAAACCGACATCGACGTTAAAGTTGACACAATGGTTACCGAAATCAGAACCGGCAACGTTGTTATCGCAACGAACAAAGCCGACGGACTTCTTGAAATTTCCGCAACGGCAATCGTTCTTGCAATGGGCTGCCGCGAAAGACCGAGAGGTGCGCTTGACATTCCCGGTTCGCGCGCTTCCGGAATCATGACCGCAGGTACGGCGCAGAAATATGTCAACATCGACGGCTATATGCCCGGCAAAAAGATTGTTATCCTCGGTTCGGGCGACATCGGTCTTATTATGGCCCGCCGCATGACCCTTGAGGGTGCAAAGGTTGAAATGGTTTGCGAACTTATGCCGTATTCGGGCGGCCTCACAAGAAACATCGTTCAGTGCCTTGAAGATCTCGGAATTCCGCTCAAACTTTCCTGCACGGTTATCAAAACCCACGGAATCGAACGTCTTGAGGGCGTAACAATTGCCGACGTTGACGAAAACAGAAGGCCGATTCCCGGAACGGAACGCTTCGTTGAATGCGACACGCTCCTTCTTTCCGTCGGTCTTATTCCGGAAAACGAACTCACAAGAATGGCCGGAATCGTAATCGATCCCGTAACGAACGGCGCGGTCGTTGACGAAAACCGCCAGACGACCCGTCCCGGCGTATTCGCCTGCGGAAACGTTTTGCAGGTTCATGACCTCGTTGACTATGTTACGCTTGAAAGCCAGCTTGCCGGTGAAGGCGCGGCAAAGTACATACTTTCCAAAAACCGCCGCCGCTCGTTCAAGTATGCCGAAACGAAGGCCGGAGACGGAGTGCGCTATGTTGTTCCGCAAAACATCAATCTTGACACGGAGGACGACGTAAAACTTTATTTCAGAGTCCGCGACGTTTATCGCAACGCAAAAATCACCGTCAAGAGCGGAAACAAAGTGATTTATTCAAAGAAAAAGCCCAAGCTTTGCCCGGGCGAAATGGAATATGTCGTAATCAAAAAGGACGACATCCATTCGCTTTCAAAGAAAGAGCTTGTTGTTTCAGCGGAGGTGTAAGACAATGAAAAGAGAACTTGTTTGTGTATCCTGCCCGATCGGCTGTTCGCTTTCGGTTGAGCTTTCCGAGGACGGAAAGGAAGTTTTGTCCGTTTCGGGAAACACCTGCAAGCGCGGAGATAAATATGCAAGAGACGAATGTACGAACCCGGTTCGTATGCTCACTTCGACAATGAAGGTCAACGGCGGAAATCACCCCGTTGTTCCCGTCAAAACTTCTGCCCCGATTCCGAAGGGCATGATGTTTGAATGCATGAAAGCAATCAACAACGAGGTTGTTGACGCACCGATAAAAATCGGTGAAGTACTCATCAGCAATGTTTGTGACACCGGCGTTGACATTGTTGCAACGAATGAAATGTAAATTTTTCCCCGGGCAAGGCTTTTTGCCCTGCCCGGGGAATTATGCTTAAAAGGAGAAAATCAATGAAAGAATCAAAGCTTCAAAAAAAGGCCTCCGGCTTTAAAATGTGGCTTCTTGTTTGGGGTCTCGGCCTTGCGGGTCAGATTTGCTGGAATATGGAAAACCAGTGGTTTAACACTTTTGTCTATTCAAAAATCGCAAAAGATCCGTCAATCATCACCGGAATGCTCATTTGCAGCGCCGCCGCAACAACGTTTGCAACGTTCTTTTTCGGAACGTGGGCAGACAGAACCGGAAAGCGCAGAATGTTCATTTCAATCGGATATATCCTCTGGGGTATCTTCACGATTGCGTTCGGAATGACGGAATTCATCAGCAAGAGTCATTATCTTCTTGCCGCAATTGCCGTTGTTGCCGCAGACACAATCATGAGCTTCTTCGGCTCAATGGGTAACGACGCGGGCTTCAACACCTGGACAAACGACATCATGACCGACAAAAACCGCGGCCAAATCGGTGCGGCGCTTGCAACCCAACCCGTTCTCGGAACTATTCTCGGAACGGTTATCGGCGGACTTCTCGTCGGCGAAAACGACAATTATATGCGCCTTTTCGTTGTTATGGGCGTTTTCGTAATTGCTTTCGGAATCATTTCGCTGTTCTCGCTCGGAAAGGGAGACGACGTTGCGCCTTCGGTTCGCGGCTCGTTCACAAAGCAGTTTTTGAGCGTTTTCAATTTCAAGGAGTTCTTTAAGCTTAAAGAGCTTGTTTGGGTAAACATCATGGTTTCCGTTTTCTTCATCGGATTCAACGTTTACTTCGCTTACATGGGCAACTACATCATTCATTATCTCGGCTATACCGCAGACATGATGGGAATTATCGAAGCGGTTCCGCTCGTTCTTGCAATGCTCACGGCGATTCCGGTTTCGATTCTTATCAATAAAAACAAGAACATTCCGATCACATTCTTTGCAATCGTCGTCAACATTCTCGGACTTATTGTAATCGCTCCGATTAAGGCTGCGGACGTCAATACGGATAATATCTTCAACCTCAGAATCTGGCTCGGAATTTTCCTTGTCGGCGTCGGTTATGTTGCGATTTTGCAGGTTACGAAGGTTTGGACAAAGCAGCTTTATCCGAAGGACAGTAAGGGACAGTTTGAGGGAATTTGGATTCTCTTCTTCGTTCTCATTCCGATGATCGGCGGTTCGCTCATCGGCGAAGCCGTTGTCAAAACGAGCGGCGAAACTTTTGTTGACGCCGCAAGCGGACAGACGCAGTACATTCCGAACGGAAACATTTTCCTCGTCGGCGCGGTTGTGATTCTTCTTTCGGTTGTTCCGGCAATTTTCGCCGCAAAGCACCATAAAAAGAGAATTTCCGAAGCAAAGGAAACAGAGAAAATCGCCGAATAATCGCTCCTTGCTTCGGTACATAAAAAGAAAAACAATATTAAAAAGGAACCGTCCGAAAGGGCGGTTCCTTTTTATGTGAATTTAAAACTCAAACGGCTTAATTTGAAAAGTTGCAACGAAGGGTTTCATGAAAGTCAATATTAAATTTTCGGACGAACGCTTGATGCCCCGTGACGCTTTACTTTGCCGAATGGCAAACAAAAAATCGGCCGCCGCAAAACACACGGCAGCCGATTGATAATTTTTTTAAAATCAGCCTCTGATTTTTCCGATGAGGTCAAAAATCGGTTTGAGATAAGTCATAATCCAATTATAAATGCTTGAAATGAACGCTTTGATTCCGAAGAATTCAAAAATTTTGTCAACATTCGTTCCGTCGATGTGGTCGTCAAACGGATCGGCAAGATTTGCGTCGCAATACGGATTTTTCGCGTCAAAGGAAACGTCTTCTCCGCCGGTGATTGTGAAGTCGAATGTTCTTGTTCCCGGTGCGGAAACGGAACCGAGCTGAAGATAGCTGACGGTAAGTTCGTCCTTTGCGGCGTTGAGGTTCGGAATTTCGCCCTTGAGCGGAAGATAAACGGTTTCGCCCGCTTTGATGACCGACTGAGTGAGGGTATCGAAATAAAGTTTGCTTCTCTTTGCGGTGAGACCAAGAACCTTGATTGCATATTCTTTTGAAAGGTTCGTGATGTAAACACCCTTGCTTCCCTGCGAAAGGAAGCCGACCGGTGCGTTGTCGAAACTTATATGGATTTCGTCTTTCGGGTTTTGTGAATATTCAAACTGCGGGAACTTTTCGCTTGAATAGACATCTTCGATTTCGTCGGAGAAAAGGAGCTTTGAGCAAAGCTCTTTTGTGTAATCGTCCCACCAAACCTGGCCGTGAAGCTGACCTTCAACGAACCATGTGTTTTCGGGAAGGTATGCATATGAAGCGTCAACTTCCATTGAAGGGGAAACGTGGTTGTGGGTCGGATCGACGCAGTTGCTTCCGGACTTTTTATAACCGTCCGCAAAACGCTGACCCAAAGGAGCGCAAACGCTTCCGCTTGTTGAATAGCAGGCAAGGATTCCGTCGGAGTTGACCTGTCCGCCTGTGATTATCGGTCTGCCCGTGCCCGAGATGACCGAAACACGTGCACCGTGAGCCTGAGCGTTTTTGAAAGCTTCGGAATAGTTCGGCATGATTTCGTAATGCATTTTGTCGCTCGCTTCGATAATCTTTGCGTTTGCGACGGGGTCAAGATACATCTCTTTGTACTTTTCATAAAATTCGGGCGGCATAAAGTCCCAAATGCTTCCCCAGTTGCCTGCGATATCGTCGAAAACTTCGTCAACGAGAGCGTTTGCAAGGTCGTTGACGAGACCGAGGCGACTGATTACCATGAGAAATTCATATTCGGTTTCGGTGAATGCGCCGACCTGAGCGTATTCGACAACGGTGTGGAAATCAATGTCAAGATTTCTTGAAATGATGTCGTTGAGGAAGTATGCGCCTCTGAGAGCGGGGTGGAACATTACCGCCGATTCAATGTCTCCGAGGTCGCCGTAAAGGCTGAGATAAACGCCGACAGTCATTCCTCCGTGGCTGAGACCGTAAAGGCTGACTTTGTCCGAACCGGTGTATTCTTTTACGGCTTCAACATACTTGCGAAGATCCTGAGCGCATTTGATTGCGCCCTGTCTGAAGTCGATGTGAGCGTTGAAAATGTTTTCGCCGCCGATTTGCGAAGCAAAGTGGCAGTTGATTTCGGGAAGATGAAGCATTCCGGAGTCTTCGCCGTATTTATCAACGAAATATTTTGTTGTTGTGGTTGCCGGGTCGGTGAGTGCGGCCGTGACGTTATACTTGCTCGTTCCGTCGTCGTTGTTTGCAAGAACGCCGTAAAGTTCGCGAACGGCGTCGCCGACCGTTTTGATGAGCAGTTCCTTATCGCCGACGCCGAGTGCGCCGAGACTGATGCCGAGTGCGCCGAGACGCTGAAGAACCTTGTCAATGATCGGCTTCATCTGAACGCCCCAAATATGCTCTTCGGTTTCTTCGCCGTAGTCAAGGTAAAGCTCGGAAGCACTGTAGCCGGGAACGATGATGAGCGGGGTGACTTTTTCTTCTGCCGCGGCCGCAACCGAAACGCACGAAAGCGCAAGCACAAGGGCAAGAAGAACGCTTAAAACTTTCTTCATGTTTTATCCTTCTTTCCGTATACTTTTCAAAAGGGTGAAAAGTACCTAAAATTTAGCTTAAAAAGTATAGCATAATTCGACACGGTTAGCAAGTTTAACCGGGAAAAATACATACTGTTTAATTTTATCAAAAAAATTTTAATTCGTTTAGAATGATTTTTGTCTTTGGCTTTTATTAAAATTTTGTAATATCTTTTTCCGACTTGTTGACAAATCGAAACGGCATGGTAAAATTAACACGGCGATAAAATAATAACAGAGGTAAAAAAATGAGCAGTTTTTCAAATTTTAAAGCAAGAGTAAAATCCATGAGCTTTAAGCGCATGAATATGTATATCAACCAAATTCACGAAAACTACGGTTCAAACAAACTTCTCACTGCGGCGGACATGTGCGTTTGCGCGGCAAAAAGGGGAATCGGATATCTTGATTACACCGTTTTCGGCTTTGCGAAAGTCAAGGGCGCAAAACGCGACACTTTCCTCACATACAACAAAAACGTTGCGCTTTCGTCTTCGGCGAACGATCCCGAGTATACGCCGTTTTTCAAAGATAAGCTCAAATTCGACGAAACGTTTTCCGATTTCATCAAGAGGGATTGGCTGAACCTTGAAAAGGCCGATGAAAAGCAATTCGAGGCTTTTTGCAAAAAACACGGAACCGTTTTTGCAAAATATCCCCGTTCGTTCGGCGGTCAGCAGATTGAAAAGGTTGACACCGACGAAAGCACCGATTTTTCGGCTCTTTATGAAAAGCTCAAAGAAAACGGCCAGGTTTTGATTGAAGAAAAAATCAAACAGCATCACGTCATGAACGAACTTTGCCCGAGTTCGGTCAACTCAATCAGAATCGTTACTCTCCGCGATAAAAACGGCGAGGTTCATTACCTTTATTCCCTTCTCCGCTTCGGAAACGGAACGAAAGCCGTTGACAACATCACGAGCGGCGGAATGTACTTCCTTCTCGGTGAGGACGGAAAAGCCGCTTCAAAGGCTTTCTGCGATAAAACCGGCCTTTTCTATACCACTCACCCGATGACCGGGGTCGATCTTTTGAATTTTGAAGTTCCGATGCACAAAGAAGCGGTCGAACTTTGCAAAAAGGCGGCGAACGTTATTCCTCAGGTCGGCTATGTCGGTTGGGATGCGGCGATTACCGAAGAAGGTCCGCTCCTCATTGAAGGAAACGTCCTTCCGGGCTATGATATGTATCAAAACTATAACCTTTCCGGAAAAGACACGGGAATTCTTCCGACGATTCACGCAATTCCCGGTTACGAAAATTTATAAACCGAAAAGACAATGCGGATATTTTCTTTCAAAGCGGGAAGCACCGTTTGCGGAAAGAAAATATCCGCCCGTTTTTTGACGTTTTTGAATGCGGAAAACAGAACGTGACATAAAGCCGAAACGAAAACCTTTGAAAGAACGGAAAAATAAATGCTCAAAGGACTTGATATTTACGTTTTGTTGTGGTATTATATTCAAGGTAGAATTGTGAAACTCAGAGTGGGCTTTTGAAGTCCGCTCTTCTTTATTGCCTTTTAACCGGTCGGCGGCCGGTTTTGAAAAACCGGCTTTGATGGGTTTTGACGATTCTTAAATGTGTTTTCAAGATTAAAATAAAAAGGGGTATTGCATATGGCAAAAGACTCGAACACCGTTTCGGCCGTTCGCGCAATCGCACAGCCGATTGCGGAAAAGCTCGGACTTCAGATTTGGGATATCCGCTTTCTCAAAGAGGGTACCGGCTGGTTTTTGAGAATCTTCATTGACAAGGACGGCGGCGTCGGAATTGACGACTGCGTTGAAATGAGCCGCGCGCTCAACGATCCGCTTGACGAGGCGGACCTCATTGAGCAGGCGTACTGCCTTGAGGTCAGCTCACCCGGAGTGGAACGCGAACTTGTCAGAGACGAACATTTTCAAAAGTACATCGGTGAAAAGGTTAAACTCAAAACGATTCGCCCCGTTGACGGAAAGAGAGAATTTTCCGGAATTCTCGAAAGCTATGACGACGGTCTTGTTACCGTCCGTTTTGAGGATGAAAGCGGTCTTTCCGTAACAAAAAAGGAAACGTCATGGATAAAGCTTGACGATTTTGATTTTTGAGTCGGACGCAAAAAGTAAAAAAACAAACATTGTAATATACCGGAAAGGATTGATTATAAAAACATGAACAAGGATTTTTTTGAAGCGGTAAAGCTTCTCGAAACCGAAAAAGGAATTTCAGCCGATTATATCTATGAAAAGATCAAGGCGGCAATCATCTCCGCAACCAAGAATCAGTACGGAAACCGTGACAACGTTGTTTGCGAAATTGACCCGGAAAAGCAGACGATGAGCGTTTATGTCAACATTGCCGTCGTTGACGAAGTCACCGAACCCGCAGCCGAAATGACCCTTGAAGAAGCAAGAAACTATGACCCGAACGCACAGGTCGGTTCTGTTGTTCAAATTAACCTTGACCCGAAAAAATTCGGACGTATCGTTGCCCAAACCGCAAAGAGCGTTATCCGCCAGGGCATCAGAGAGGCCGAAAGAGAGCTCGCTTCCAAGGAATTCCAGAACAGATTCCAGGAAGTTGTCACCGCAAAGGTTCAGATGGTTGACCCGGAAACCGGCGACGCAACAATCGAAATCGGAAGAGCGAACGCTTTCTTCCCGAAGGCCGACCAGCTTCCGAACGATAACCTCAAGCCCGGCCAGCTCATCAAAGTTTACGTTGCCTCAATCAAAGAGGAGGGAACAACGAGCTACGCAAGCATTTCAAGAAGACACCCCGGTCTTGTCAAGAGACTTTTTGAAACCGAAGTTCCGGAAATTTATGACGGCGTTGTTGAAATCATGTCCGTTTCAAGAGAAGCCGGTTCAAGAACAAAAATCGCCGTATACAGCAAAGACGAAAACGTTGACGCAGTCGGCGCCTGCATCGGTCAGAGAGGTCAGAGAGTCAACAACATCATCGATTCGCTCGGTGGAGAAAAAATCGACATTGTCCGCTACAGCGAAGATCCGGCCGAATATATCGCCGCCGCTCTCGCTCCGGCTCAGGTTCTTTCCGTTGACGTTGACGAGGACGTTCAAAAGTGTTGCCACGTTGTCGTTCCCGACAGCCAGCTTTCGCTCGCAATCGGAAACAAGGGCCAGAACGTTCGCCTTGCCGCAAGGCTCACCGGCTGGAAGATTGACATCAAGCCGCTTTCCGCTTCTTCCGAAAAGGTTGAAAAGCCCGCCGAAAGCGCAGAATAATTTTTTACTTTAAGGAGAAAAATCATGCACGCAAAAAAAGTTCCGATGAGAAAATGTCTCGGCTGCAACGAAATGCTCCCGAAAAAAGAGCTCGTCAGAGTCGTTAAGACGAAAACGGGCGAAGGCGAGGACGATTATGAAATCAGCCTTGACCTGACCGGAAAAAAGGCCGGACGCGGGGCATACGTTTGCAAAAAAGCTTCCTGCCTTGCCGCCGCAAGAAAGGCAAAAAGAATCGAGCGTGCGCTCTCCTGCAAAATTCCGGAGGAAGTTTTTGACCGGATGGAAAAGGAGATGAAGGAGAATGAATGAGGAAAAAATTCTTTCTCTTTTCGGCCTTGCAAGAAGAGCCGGAAGGCTCGCCCCCGGCCACGACGCCGTGATTGAAAGCATTGTCAAAAACAAAGCGAAACTTTGCGTCCTTTGCTTTGACGCGTCGGAAAGGCTTGAAAGGGAAGTCAGACACGCCTGCTCCTATGAAAACAAAAACATCCCCGTTTTGAAAGCAGAATTCGGAATTAAAGAACTTTCAAAAGCAATCGGCACAAAAGCTGCCGTTATTTCCATAAACGACGAAGGCTTTTCAAAAAAGCTTTTGTCAATGTTTGAACAAGATACACAGAGAAAGGAATGATTACATGCCGAGAGATAAATACAGAGTTCACGAGGTTGCAAAAGATTTCGGTGTAAACAGCAAAAAGATTCTGGAAATTCTTGACGGTGATTCCGCAGAACCGAAAAAGCACTCAACCGCTCTTGAAGATTCGGAGCTTGACCTCATTTTTGAAACGATTACCCAGCAGAATCAGGTTGAATCGTTCGACGCATATTTTGCGGCCGGAGAAAAGGAAAAGGCCGAAAAGCAAAATGCCGCTTCAAAAGAAGAAAGCGAACAGCCAGAGGCCGCTCCCGCCCAAAAGGAAGCAAAGCCGAAGGATGCCCAAAAGCCGGCCGAAAAGAAGACCGAAAAACCTTTGAAGCAGGACGCAAAGAAAACCGAAAGAAAGTCCGAAAAGAAGGGCGAAAAAGCAACGGACGGAAAGAAAACCGAAAACAAAAAGTCCGAACAGCCGAAAGCCGCCGCTCCCGCCGCACCTTCAAAGAAGGAAGAAAAGGCAAAGGAAAAAGCGAACAAGCCGCTTCAGGCGAGAACAAAGGGCGAAAAGAAACATATCGACACAAGAAGCAGCAACGTTGACCTTGAAAAGTACAACGAACGTTACGAACAGATCGCTCCGGCGAACAAAATGCGTGACATGGGCTCTTCAAAGCAGAAGATCAAGCAAAAGAGCCAGCAGTACAGAAAGCAGGGTATGCGCTCTTCAAAGCGTGAAACCGAAGCCGAAAGACTCAAGAGAATTGCCGCCGAAAGAGCGAAAAAGCAGATTACAATCAAAGTTCCCGAAGAAATCACCGTCGGCGAACTTGCTTCAATGCTCAAGATGACCGCTTCCGAAGTCATCAAAAAGCTCTTCTCGCTCGGTGTAATGGCAACGGTCAATGAAGTTATCGACTATGACACTGCGGAAATCGTTGCAACCGAACTCGGCGCAAAGGTTGAAAAGCAGGTCGTTGTTTCAATCGAAGAAAGAATCATCGACGACAGCGAAGACAAGGAAGAGGACCTTCAAAAGCGCGATCCCGTTGTTGTTGTTATGGGACACGTTGACCACGGTAAAACCTCAATTCTTGACGCAATCAGAAACACCGCCGTCACCGCAACCGAAGCCGGCGGAATTACTCAGCACATCGGTGCTTACAGAGTTGAATGCAACGGCCAGATGCTCACATTCCTCGACACTCCGGGCCACGCCGCTTTCACTTCGATGAGAGCAAGAGGCGCAATGGCAACGGATATTGCCGTTTTGGTTGTTGCCGCCGACGACGGAATCATGCCGCAGACGATTGAAGCAATCAACCACGCAAAAGCGGCCGGAATTCAGATTATCGTTGCAATCAACAAAATGGATAAAGAGGGTGCGAACCCCGACAGAATCAAGCAGCAGCTCACAGAATACAACCTTGTTCCGGAAGAATGGGGTGGCGACACAATCTGTGTTCCCGTTTCGGCAAAGACCCAGATGGGTATTGACTCGCTTCTTGAATCAATCCTTCTTGTCGCCGAAATGGCAGAACTCAAGGCCAACCCGAACAGACCGGCAAAGGGTGTTGTTATCGAGGCAAGACTTGACAAGGGCCGCGGCCCCGTCGCAACGCTTCTTGTTCAGAACGGTACTCTTCATTCGGGCGACACAATTGTTGCCGGAACGGCGGTCGGCCGTGTCCGCGTAATGGTTAACGAAAACGGAAGACGTCTCAAAGAGGCAGGTCCGTCCGTTCCCGTTGAAATTACCGGCCTTGCGGAAACTCCGAACGCAGGCGACAGCTTTGACGCCGTTTCGGACGAAAAGCTTGCAAGAGAACTTGTTGAACAGAGAAAGCAAAAGGAAAAGGAAGAACAGTTCAAGGCGTTCCACAAAGTTACGCTCGACAACCTTTTCTCGTCGCTTAAAGAAGGCGAAATGAAAGAGCTTGCAATCGTTGTCAAGGCGGACGTTCAGGGTTCGGTTGAAGCCGTTAAGCAAAACCTTGAAAAGCTTTCAAACGACGAAGTCCGCGTTCGTGTAATTCACGGCGGCGTCGGCGCAATCAACGATTCGGACGTTATGCTTGCAAACGTTTCAAACGCAATCATCGTCGGCTTCAATGTTCGCCCGGACGCAAACGCTCAGGCAACCGCAGAGCGTGAAGGCGTTGAAATGAGAATGTACCGCGTTATTTATGACTGCATCGAAGAAGTTGAAGCGGCAATGAAGGGAATGCTCGCTCCGAAGTTCCGTGAGGTTCCTCTCGGAAAAGTCGAAGTCAGAACCGTCATGAACCTTTCTTCCGCAGGAAAAATTGCCGGAAGCTACGTTCTCGACGGAAAGGTCACAAGAAGCGCACAGATTCGTGTTGTCCGCGACGGTATTGTTGTTGCGGAGGACGAAATCGCTTCGCTTCGCCGTTTCAAGGATGATGTAAAGGAAGTTGCGTCCGGCTTTGAATGCGGCATCGGCCTTACAAAGTTCAATGATATCAAGGAAGGCGACATTCTTGAAGCCTTCATGATGGAAGAATACAGAGACTGATTCTTCCGCTCAAGGCAATAAAACCGCTTTGAGAGAAAGGAATTTATTGCTATGGCAGGTTTCAGAAAAGACCGTGTGTCCGAAGACATACGAAGAGAAATTACCGCGCTGATCCGCGAACTCAAGGATCCGCGCGTGAAAGATAAAATGCTCACCGTTGTGAGGGTTGAGGTCAGCCCGGACGCTTCCTTTGCAAAAGTTTTTGTCAGCGCCCTTTCGGGAATTGACGAAGCGAAGGAGGCCGTCAAAGGCCTCACCGCCGCAACGGGACTGATCAGACGTGAAGTCGGAAACCGTCTTCACCTGAGAAAAGCTCCGGAAATCAGATTCGTTGCGGACGATTCCGTTGAACAGGGCGTGAAGCTCTTTGAAAAGCTTGACAAAGCAAAAAGAGGAACACATGATGAAGATTGATTTTTCGCGCGCCGTTTCGCTCCTTAAAGAGAACGACAATTTTCTCATTCTCACCCATGCGAATGCGGACGGCGACACACTCGGAGGCGGCTTTGCGCTCCTTTTGGCGCTCCGCGGCCTCGGAAAAAAGGCAAAGCTTATAAACAATGACCCGATTCCGGAAAAATACCGCTTTCTTATTGCCGAAAGCGACGACGTTCCGGAGGAAAGCGGTTTTGTTGTCAGCGTTGACGTTGCGGATAAAGTCCTTCTCGGAAAAGAGATCAACGAAAAATTCGGCTCAAAGGTTTCCCTTGCGATTGACCACCATTCGACGAATAAACTTTTTGCAAAAGAAACCTACCTTGAAGGCGATTCCGCTTCTGTTTGTGAAATTGTTTATCTTATCATCAAAGAGCTCGGCGTCAAAATTGACGGAGAAATCGCAACAAGGCTTTATACCGGATGTTCAACCGACACCGGGTGCTTCCGTTATTCAAACGTTACGCCGAGAACCCACCGCATTGCCGCCGAACTCATTGAATTCGGCGCAAGGCACGGCGAAGTCAACGTAAGAATGTTTGAAACAAAAAAGCCGGGCTTTTTGAAGCTTCAAAGCCTTTGCCTTGCTTCGCTCGAACTTTATTTTGAGGGAAAGGTCAGCGTGATTGTCGTCACTCAGAAGATGCTTTCCGACTGTTCCTGCGGCGAAGAGGACTGCGACGCAATTGTTGCGCTTTCGCGCCAGATTGAAGGAGTTCGGGCGGGAATAACGTTCAAAGAAAAAAAGGACGGTTCGTTCAAAGTTTCGGTCCGTACCCACGAAGGACTTGACGCGGCCGCATTCTGCTCCGCTTTCGGAGGAGGAGGACACGCAAGAGCGGCGGGCTGCCAGTTTGAATGTTCGCTCGAAGAAGCGAAAAAGGCCGTCCTTGACGAAATGAAAAAGTATTTTTAAGGAGACAGAAAGTGTGAACGGTTTTGTTTTTGTTGACAAGCCGAAGGATATTTCGTCGTTTTTGCTTTGTGCAAAAGTTCGGCGGATTTTCGGCGAAAAAAAGTCCGGTCACACCGGAACTCTTGACCCAATGGCAACGGGCGCAATGGTTGTTGCCCTTTCCGCGGCAACAAGGTTCATTGACCTTCTTCCCGAAACGGGAAAAGCCTATGAAGCTTCGTTCCTCTTCGGAAAAGAAACCGACACGCTGGACATTACGGGAAACGTTTTGTCCGTCTGCGACGTTTCGGTGAAGGAAGAAGAGATTGAAGCCGTGTTCGAAAAATTCAAAGGCGAAACGTTTCAGCTTCCGCCGATGTATTCCGCGCTTAAAAAGGACGGCGTCCGTCTTTACGAGCTTGCGCGAAAAGGCGAAAGCGTCGAGCGTGAAAAGCGAAAGATTAACATCACCGACATTCGGCTTCTCTCCTACGACGAAAAAAGTCATGAGGGAAAATTTTACGTTGCCTGCTCGGCCGGAACTTACGTCCGCTCGCTGATTGCGGACATCGGAGAAGCGCTTTCGACAAAAGCCGTTATGACTTCACTTCGGCGCGTGAAAGCGAACGCCGCTTCAATCGATCGGTGTTTCACGCTTGAGGAACTTGAAAAACTCAAAGAGACGGACAGGCTTTTTGAAGCGGTTGTTCCGATTGAAGACGTTCTTTCGTTTGAAAGAATAACCGTTACGGAAAATCAGGCAAAGCGCTTTTCAAACGGCGGAGAGCTTTTTCTTGAACGGCTGAATAAAAAGACAAAGGACAAGGTTCTTTACAGCGTTTTTTCGCCGGAAAAGGATTTTCTCGGCGTCGGAATTTCGGACAACGAAGCCGGACTTCTTCGCCCGAAAAAAATTATGAGCAAATAACTTAAAAAATCAACTTCTTACTTATTACCTCAAACAGGGGGGTCGGATTTGTTTAAGACGGATAAAAGATTATGCTCCGACTGCCTTTTGGCGCTCGGAAATTTTGACGGAATTCACAAAGGGCACAGAGCCGTTCTTGAAAAAGCGCTTTTTGAAGCGGAGAAAAGGGGCCTTGTTCCGGCGGTTCTTCTTTTTGACGAGCACCCGAAAAAAGTCCTTTTCGGTGAAGCTCCGCCTTCGATTATTACGGAAAGCGACAAAAGGGAACAGCTTTCAAAAATGGGCTTTTCGATTGTCACCGCTTCCTTTTCCGAAATTCAAAATCTTTCCGCAGCGGAGTTTATAACGAAAATTTATTGTTCGCTTAATGTTCGTGCGATATCCTGCGGCTATAACTATCGATTCGGAAAAGACGCGCAGGGCGACACTTCTTTGCTCAAAACCGAATGCGAAAAGCTCGGAATTTCGCTTTTCGTTGCTCCGGAAACAATTTTTGAAGGCGAAGCGATAAGCTCAACGAGAATCCGCAATGCTCTTCAAAACGGGGAAATCAAAAATGCGAACGCAATGCTCGGACGCGAGTTTTCTTATTGCATTGAAGTTGTCAGCGGAGACAGAAGGGGAAGGCTCCTCGGCTTTCCGACGATCAATCAGTTTTTCCCGCCGAACTTTGTGAAACTTCGGAAGGGTGTTTACGCTTCAAAAGTCGAACTTTCCCACAGGTGGTATCCGGCCGTCACAAACATCGGGACCCGTCCGACGGTTGACGGGGAAAGTTTCAGAAGCGAAACGTGCATTCTCGGCTTTTCCGGTGACCTTTACGGCGCAGAGGTTGAAGTTTTTCTTCTTGATTTTCTGCGTGACGAAACAAAGTTCGATTCGGTTGAAACGCTGACGGACGCAATCAGCCGTGACGCAAAAAAAGCAAGAGAAATTTATGAAGCGACCGAAGAAAAAATCTGAAGGCCGCAAGTTTGAAAAAAGGAAAGAACCAATGAAAAAACTTGACGTTAAAGCGGTATTTTTTGATTTTGACGACACGCTCCAAAGCAGAAAGGGAGCTTACAGAATTTACTGCGAAAACTTTTTGACGAAATATTTCCCCGGCATATCGCAGGAGGAAAGAGAAAAAAAGCTTGACGAAATGGAAGAGCACGTTGACGGCGGCTATAAGGAAAGGGAAGTTTATTTTCCGGAACTTATCGAACTTTGGGATTGGAAAGACCATCCGCCGATGCAGGAGCTTTTCGATTCGTTCAATTATGATTACGGAAAGAATGTCGATATGCTCCCCGGTGCGATCGATATGCTCAAAGAGGTCAAGCGCAGAGGATACATTCTCGGCGCAATCACAAACGGCGTTTCCTCGCTTCAGAACATGAAGCTTGACACCGCCGGAATCAGAGACCTTTTTGACGTTGTTGTTGTTTCCGGAGACATCGGAATATATAAGCCGGACCGCAGAATTTTTGACGAAGCGGTGAGACGCGCCGGCGTGAAAAACGAGGAGAGCCTTTTTGTCGGCGACCACCCGATCAATGACGTTGAGGGTGCGCTCGGCGCAGACATGAAGGTTATCCGCATGAATTACGGCGATTTCAAAGGCAAAGGGCTCGGAAAAGAAGGGGTCTTTGCCGAAATTGAAGACATCAGAGACGTTCTCAATTACCTTTAATTTTTGAGAAAAGGAGAATTAACGTGATTTGTAATAACTGCTTTTCGCAAATCCCCGACGGTGAAACATTTTGTCCTCACTGCAAAAAAAGAGTTTCAAAAAAGCGATTTCAGATCAATATTCCCGAAGAAAAACTGAACGAAGAGCCGGACCTTCGTCGTGAGACCGAAGAACCGGCGAAGACCGAATCCGAACCGACTCCCGCTCCGATTCCGGAAAAAAAGCCGGAAATCAAAAAGCCGGAGTTTTCAAGCGCGGAAAGAATTGCTTTCAAAACCGAAAAAGCGCCTGAAAAACCTTTTTCCGAACCGAAGCCGAACGTGCCTTCCGCCGTTGCGGCGGAAAAGACGAGCCGACCTCCGGTTCGCGGTCAGTCTGCGCCGCAGGTTGCAAAGGTTTCGGCTCAGCCGAAAGTCAACAAAGAACAGGCGAAAAAGGAAAAAACGTCAAGAATAATTGCGCTTTCTCTTTGCACGTTCTGCATTGCCGCAATGATCGGACTTTCGTTCGTCAGTAAATATACCGACGTTTTCAAAACATCGGCCGAGGCGGTGAAAACCGTTGCGTTTTCGGGTTTTTCAAACAGCGAAAAGGCGTCGTTTGAAGAATACGCTTCGTTTTTCTCGGTGTTCTTTGAATCGGGCTTTAACCGTGATGAGGTTTCGCAGGAAGGTCTTCTTGAAATGATGAAACCCGAAAGTTCGACGGGACTTTACGGCGCATTTTTCACGGCCGCAAACATCGTTACCGATGAGGCCGATCCGGCGGACCGCTTCAAAACCGACGACGGCTACAGCTATTGCAAGGTCAAAAGATCGAACATCAGAAAAATTGCCTCCGGTCTCGGAAGCAACATAGTCAATTGCGCGAACGGAAAGAACTATTATTACTATGACGGCTACTATTATTTTGCGGCCGAAGCCGGAACCGCGGCAAAAAAAGACGCTTATTCGGCCGAAGTTTCTTCTTCAAAGCGTACCGAGGACGGAAATTATTACGTTCAGTGCGACTTTACGGACAAAAGCGGTGAAAAGAAATCCGTTTATTGCGTAGTCTCGCTTGAAAAGCAGGAAGAAAACCTCAAATGGAGCCTTCTTGAGCTTTCGTCGTCTCCTCTTTTCTCCGAAGACGGAGTGAAGATTACCGAAGAAAAGAATGAGGCTTTGAGCTTCAAAATCGAACGGAAGAAAATTGCCGCAAAAACAACGAACGGCGTCCTTTTTGCGAATTACATCATTGAATATCCCGTCTTTTCCGCAAAGGACGGCGACGAGGACGGAAAGAAATCGGCCGAAATTCTCAACACTCTTTATAACGAGTTGATTACAAAATATCGCAACAAGGCCAAAAAGGCCGACAGACTTTATAAGCGGTATCTTGAACTTGGCGGAAACAAAAAGGATCTCCCGGCTTACGCCTATGTCACATCAAAGGTCACATACAATAAAAACGGCTATATTTCGCTCCTTGAGGAAACGGACGAATATCTTCCGATTTTTTCATGGTTCAACGAAAAGAAAACTCAGGCCGAGGAAAACGGAGAAAGTCTTGTTCCGTCAATCCTTCTTCCGACAACGACCTTTGAAGGCTATACACTTGAAATCAAGAGCGGCGAATTCCTCAAAAAGGACAGCGTTCTCGGAAAAGATTATTACAGCGTTCAGCAGAAGCTTTTTGAAATTTATCTCAAAAACAACGGTCTTCTTTCCGAAGATTACACCGAACTTCCGACGGACAGCGAAAACATCGGTCAGCTTGTCAATTCGTCGGCATGGTGCATTGATGAAGACGGAGTTCTCTTCAGCTATATTGACCCGAAGGGATATAACGATTCGCTCACCCTTCCGTTCAGCGACATTGCGGATTCCGAAATTAAATTCTAAGAGCAGAATAATAAAACAGGGTTGTGACGATTTGTTCGCCGCAACCCTGTTCTTTTTATTTTGTCATTTCCCAGGCGTGGTGATCGGTATGAAGAAGATGGTGCGCCGTGTGGGAAAGCGGTTTTTTGAGGAAGTCTTTATAAAGAGCCTGAACCTCCGGATTTTCGTGGGAAAACCTGAGAGTGTTGTTTTTGTCGAGCTCATAAAGGATTTTTCCTCTTTCGCCGGCAAGTTCTTCGCCGTCGTGAATAGGCTGTCCGCCGCCGCCCGCGCAGCCGCCCGGACACGCCATAACCTCAATGAAATCATAGCTGACATCGCCGGCTTTGAGCGCTTCCATGAGCTTTTTGGTGTTCTTGAGTCCGCTGACAACGGCAACTCTTACTTTTGTTCCCTTGATTTCGTATGTTGCTTCCTTCCAACCGTCAAGCCCTCTGACGCCCGAAAAAGCATCTGCGTCCGGATTTTCTCCCGTAACGAGGTAGTACGCGCTGCGAAGCGCCGCTTCCATAACGCCGCCCGTTGCACCGAAAATCACTCCGGCGCCGGTGGCCGCACCGAGGGGACTGTCGAATTCACATTCGGGAAGTCTTGCCACGCCGACGTGATCGGCGCGAAGCATTCTTGCAAACTCCCTCGTTGTGAGTGAAACGTCAACGTCCGGATCGCCGCAGGCATCGTTCATGTTTTCGATTGAACATTCGTGCTTTTTCGCCGTACACGGCATGACGGAAACGCAGAAAATGTTTTCCGGTCTTACGCCGATCATTTTTGCAAAGTAGCTTTTTGTGACCGCGCCGAACATCTGCTGCGGCGACTTTGCGGTCGAAAGGTTGTCCGTGAATTCCGGATACTGACCCTTGAGGAAGCGTACCCAACCGGGACAGCAGGAGGTCATGAGCGGAAGCTTTCCGCCGTTTTGAAGCCTGTCGAGGAACTCGCTGCCCTCCTCCATAATCGTGAGGTCGGCGGAAAAATCGGTGTCAAAAACATAGTTGAAGCCGAGCGCTTTTGCGGCGGCAACCATGCGCTTTTCGGTTGCGAACTCCTTGTCGAGTCCGAACGATTCCGCCCACGCGGTACGGACGGCCGGAGCAAACTGAACAACGGTGATTTTGTTCTGGTCGGCAAGGGCGCGGTAAACCTTTTGGGTGTCGTCCCTTTCTCTGAGCGCACCGGTCGGACAATGGGTGATGCACTGGCCGCAAAGCGAGCAGTCGGTTTCCCAAAGCTTTTTGTGTTCCTTAACGGCAACGGTTGTTCTTGAACCGGTGTTTTGTACCTCCCAAACGCGGAGCGCCTGAATTTTGTCGCAAACCTGAATGCAACGCATACATTTTATGCAGCGGCCGGCGTCTCTGACAAGCGGAAAATCGCCGTGCGGTTTGTTGCGTTCAATTCGGGTTTCGTATTCGTTCCTGAAAATGTTGAGGTCGTTGGCAACCTTTTGAAGCCGGCACGTTCCGCTGCGAACGCAGGTTGTGCAGTAGCAGTCGTGCTCGCTGAGAATGAGCTTGATGTTGACGTTCCTTGCTTCGCGAACGCGCGGACTGTTTGTGAAAATTACCATTCCGTCCTCCGCCTTTGTGTTGCAGGCGGCAACAAGACGCTCGTTATCCTTGACTTCAACAACGCAGATTCGGCAAGCGCCGATTTCGTTAAGCTCTTTGAAATAGCAAAGAGTCGGAATGTGTATATTCGCCTTTTTTGCCGCTTCAAGGATCGTTGCCCCGTTTTCAACTTCAACGGGGATATTATCAATAACAAGTTTTACCATTTGAATATTCTTCCTCCTTTAAGCGCTCCGTAGCCGAATTTGTCGCATCTCAGGCAGCGCGAAGCTTCCTGATACGCCTGCTGAAGCGTCATTGAATTTTCCATAAGAAGGAAGTCGTGTTTTCTTTCCTCGGCCGACCTTTCGGTGAGGTTGATTCTGCCGCAGGGCGGCTGGGGTGCAATCGGCGGTTCGGGAATTTCAACGTCAACGCTGATTTTTGAGTCGAAGCCGAGGTAATGGTCAATGTTCGCCGCCGCGGTTTTTCCGGCGGCAATCGCCATGATTGCGCTTGCGGGACCGGTTACGCAGTCTCCGCCGGAGAAAAGGCCGTCGTGGTCGCTGACGATTGTTTTCATGTCGGCCATGATTCTTCCCCATTTTGTTTGAACACCGCTGTTTGCAAAGTGGTGCGATTCGATCGCCTGGCCGATTGCGACGATAATCATGTCGCAGTCAAGCTTTCTGAGCGGTTCTTCGGTGCGAATCGGAGCCGGTCTTCCGCGCTTGATGTTGCTGATCATCTGCGGAGCGACCCAAAGCGCCTTGACGTTTCCGTTTTCGTCAAGTTCAATTTTTTCCGGCGTCATAAGCTCAAGAATATCGCAGTCCTCCGCCATTGCGCCTTCAACTTCTTCGGGCATTGCGGTCATGTCCTCTCTGCGGCGTCTGTAAACGCAGGTGACGCTCTTTGCGCCGAGACGCATTGAACTTCTTGTGCAGTCCATTGCAACGTTGCCGCCGCCGATGACAACGATGTTCTTTCCGGAAAAGTCCGGCATATCTCCGTCGCCGATCATACGCAGCATTTCAACGGCTGAAATCACACCGTTTCCGTCTTCGCCCTCAATGCCGAGCTTGTTGTCGGTATGAGCGCCGATTGCGATATATGTTGCGTCAAAGTTCTCTCTGATTTCTTCAAAGGTAATGTCCGTTCCGATGTCAACGCCCATTTTGACGTCAATTCCGGTTGAAAGAATTGTTTCGATTTCTTTTTCAAGAATCTCTCTTGGAAGGCGGTAGCTTGGAATGCCGTAGCGAAGCATTCCGCCGAGGAATTTTCTTTTTTCATAAACGGTGACTTTGTGTCCCATGAGAGAAAGGAAGTACGCCGCCGTAAGTCCGGACGGGCCTCCGCCGATTACGGCAACTTTTTTGCCGGTTGCCGGGGCGCAAGGCGGAACGGGAACGTCGCCGGCATTGTCAACAGCCATGCGTTTGAGCCCTCTGATGTTGACCGCCGCGTCAACAAGACGTCTGCGGCAATGCGATTCGCAGGGGTGTTCGCAAATAAGGGCGCACGCCGACGGGAAAGGATTGTCCTTCCTGATGAGGCGAACCGCGTCTTGGTATCTGCCCTCTTTAACAAGGGAAACATAGCCCGGAATGTCAACATTCGCCGGGCAGAGTGAAACGCAGGGAACAGCCTTGTCAAAACGGCAAAGGCACGTTCCGTTCAGGTGCGCTTCGTAGTCCTCACGAAAGCCGTTGAGACCGCGAAGAACCATTTGCGCCGCTTCATAGCCGATTGCGCAGTCGGCGGTTGCGTTGATTACTCTTGCGGTTTTTTCAATGAGGTTAAGGGTGCTTTCAGTCGCGTCTCCGTCAAGGACGGATTCAATGAGTTTGTGAAGTTGGCCGAGACCGACCCGGCAGGGGGTACATTTTCCGCAGGACTGGCTGTGGCAGACTCCGACGAAGGCGGCAGCCATGTCAACGGGACAAACGCTCACGGGGTTCGCCTGAAGGCGGCGGACAAGATCTCCGTAAATCTCGTCGATAACGCCCTGAGCGCTTATCGGGGTTGGAATTGATAATCTGCTCAAATTTTAAACTCCTCTCGATTTTAGTAACTTTTTTGAGGTTACTTTATGCAAAAATAAGGCTCGAATCAAATTTCCGCATAATTATATACATTATATCAGCAGCACCGAATCAAGTAAAGCGAAATCGGAAAAATATTTGTCAAAAATTATGAATAAACAAAGAATTTTTTAGAAAATTTTGTGAGATACGGCGAAGAAAGAAAACTTCGTCTTTTCTTCTTCTTTTTCACCCTTGACACTTTCGGCCCGCTTCTTTATAATAAAAATGAATACTTTTTTGCATTGAAAGGATGCGGCAAGGCCGCACGGATTTTTATCATGATTAAAAAATATCTCGGCGACAAACCGTTTTGGAGGGTAACGCTGAAGCTCGGTTTTCCGATCGCCGTTCAGAATATGCTCACAAGCTCGTTTGCGATTGTTGACACACTTATGGTCAGCCGGCTCGGTGACGTTGCGCTTTCCTCGGTCGGAATGGCCGGACAGTGGAGCTGGTTCATGAGCATCGTAAGCTTCGGAATCTGTTCGGGAATGTCGGTTTTCGCTTCGCAATATTGGGGAATCAAAAATTATAAGGCGATGCGCCGCGTTCTCGGAATCTCGCTTTTGTTCATCACCGTTCTTGCGGCAATCTTCTTTTTTCCTGCGTTTCTTGCGCCGGAAAGGGTAATTTCGATTTTTAACAAAGAAGCGTCAGTCATCGCTTCCGGAAGCAGCTATATGAAAATTGCCTGTTTTTCATATCCGGCGGTTTTTCTTTCCGTTGTTCTTTCCGGATTTTTGAGGAACATTGAAAAGGTCAAGGTTCCGATGTATGTTTCAATGGTGACGACGGTTCTCAATGCCTTTTTTAATTACGGTTTCATTTTCGGAAAGTTCGGCCTTCCGGAACTCGGCGTTGCCGGCGCCGCAACGGCAACCTGCATTTCTTCCTGGTCGGGTCCCGTTCTTCTCATCATCATCTCGCTTTTTCAAAAGAACCACCTTGTCCGCTCTCCGAAGGATATCTTTTCCTTCAGGCCGCATCATCTTGTTGCGTTTGTTCAGCGTGCATTCCCGGTCGTAATCAACGAATCGCTCTGGTCGCTCGGAATTTTCGTTCTCAACATTGTTTATTCAAACATGGGCTATGAATATTATGCGGCGGTCACGATTGTCAAAACATTTTCGGACCTTTCGTTTGCGTTCTTCGTCGGACTTTGCAATGCCTGCGTAATCATGGTCGGAAAATCCGTCGGCTCGGGAAAAATCGGCCGTGCGGTTGAAGACGCTCACCGTTTTTCCTTCGTTGTTCCGCTCGTTGCGGTTTTTGTCGGCGCGTTGATGGTGATTTTCCGCAGTCAGCTCATTTCGATTTTTAATATGGGCAACAACATCTCCGAGCTTTCTCTTTCAACGGCGCTCACAATTGCGCTTTTTCTCGGCTGTGAGCTTCCGATAAAAATGATTTCATACGTCCAGGTTGTCGGAATTTTCCGTTCCGGCGGCGACACGTTCATGGCAATGCTTTGCGACATCGGCTCGCTTTGGTTCCTTGCAATTCCGGCAACGGTTCTTGCGGCGAAGGTTTTTTCGCTTCCGTTCATTGCCGTTTTCATGATTGCTTATCTTGCGGAAGATATTCCCAAAAGCGTCTTCTGCATTATCCGCCACCGTTCCCTTCGCTGGCTCAAGCCGGTCACTCAAGAGGGAATGAAGGCAAAAGAAGAATATTTCAAAGAAAACAGATCTTAAAGCGAACAACAAAAATCCCAAAAGGAGGACTTGAAATTGGGTATCAAAAGAAAGATTAAAAACACGGTAATGCGTGGCGTCGGAACGGTTGTCAACGCAGTTACCGACTCCGTTTCTCAGACTAAGGCCGGAGCGGGTTCCGGCGAAACCTCAAGCGAAAAAATGTCCGCCCTTTGCAGAAAGGCGGGTGCGGAAGGAATCGTCCTTCTTAAAAATCAGAATAACGTTCTTCCGCTTTCAAAGGACAGAGTTGTTTCCGTTTTCGGAAGAGTTCAGAAAAACTGGTTTTATGTCGGTTACGGCTCCGGAGGAGACGTCAATGCGCCGTACAAAGTCAGTCTTCTTGACGGCCTTCGTGCGAACGAAAACATCACGGTTAACGAAGAACTTGCAAAAATCTATGAAGATTGGTGCGAAAAGAATCCGCCCGACGACGGCTTCTGGGGAAATTGGCCGATGAGCTATGAGGAAATGCCGATTTCACGAAAAACCGTCATGGACGCCGCAAAAAAGAGCGACACCGCAATCGTAGCAATCGGAAGAGCCGCCGGAGAGGACAGAGAAAACACTCTCACCGAAGGAAGCTATTATCTGACGAAGGAAGAGCGCGTTCTTCTTTCAAAGGTTTGCTCGTCGTTCAGAAAGACGGTTGTTCTTCTCGACTGCGGAAGCATTATGGATATGGCTTGGGTCAACGAGTTTGACGTTTCCGCCGTTCTTTATGTTTGGCAGAGCGGAATGGAAAGCGGAAACTGCGTTGCGGACGTTCTTTCCGGAAACGTTTCACCCTGCGGAAAACTTGCGGACACAATCGCCGAAAAATATGCTTATTATCCTTCCGCGCGTTTCTTCGGCGGAAGAGAGTTCAACGAATATACGGAAGATATTTACGTCGGTTACAGATACTTTGAAACTTTCAGAAAAGACAAGGTTCTTTTCCCGTTCGGTTTCGGCCTTAGCTACACAAGATTTGAAGGAAAGGTAACAAGAGTTACCCGCTCGGAAAACAACGAGATCAATCTTTGGGCGGATATCAGAAACATCGGCGAAAGAAGCGGAAAATACGTTGCCGAACTTTATCTTTCCGCTCCGCAGGGAAAGCTCGGAAAGGCGGAAAGGGTTCTCGTTACCTATGAAAAAACCGAAACCCTCGCTCCCGGCGAAAGCGAAAAAATCAGGCTTACTTTTAATCTTTCGGACTTTGCTTCTTATGATGACGGCGGAGCAACCGGAAACAAAAGCGCCTATGTCCTCGAAAAGGGCGAATATGTTCTTTATTTCGGCTCGGATGTCCGTTCCGCAACCGAATGCAAACGTTTCACCCTCGAAAGAACAATCGTCACAAAGCAGCTTTCTCAGATTTGTGCGCCCGATCCGAAAACCCCGTTCGACCGCCTCAAGGCCGTTACTGACGAAAAAGGAAAACTCAAGGGCGTTCTTGAGCGCGCTCCGGTCATGAGCGAAAACCTCAGGGAAAGAATTCTTGAAAACCTTCCGGAAACGATTGAACAAAAGGGCGACCTCGGTTACAAGCTTTCCGACGTCAAGGACGGAAAGGTTTCAATGGAAGATTTTGTTTCTCAGCTTTCGTTTGACGAGCTTGAAGCAATCACAAGAGGCGGATATATCATGAACAACCCGCTCGGCGCAAAGGGCAACGCAGGCGTAATGGCCGGTGTTCTTCCTTCGCTTCGCGAAAAGGGTGTTCCTCCCGTAACGACAACCGACGGACCGAGCGGAATCAGACTTGCGGCGAATTGTTCGCTTCTTCCGAACGGTGCGGCGCTTGCCTGCTCGTTCAACAAAAAGCTCGTCCGTGAACTTTATTCGGAGTTTTCAAAGGAAATGCTCGAAAGGGGAAGCGACATCATTCTTGCCCCCGGAATGAACATTCACCGCAACCCTCTTTGCGGAAGAAACTTTGAATATTTTTCGGAAGATCCGTTCCTTTCCGGAATGACGGCCGCGGCGGTTGTTCTCGGCGTTCAGGAAAGCGGACTTTCCGCCTGCCCGAAGCATTTTGCCTGCAACAATCAGGAGGTTAACAGAACGAAGAACGATTCCCGTGTTTCGGAACGTGCTCTTCGCGAAATATATCTTAAGGGCTTTGAATTCTGCGTCAAGGCCGCAAATCCGCACAATATCATGACCTCGTATAACAAAATCAACGGCGTTTGGAGCCATTATAACTATGACCTTGTCACAACCGTTCTCAGAGGCGAATGGGGCTATGAGGGCAACGTTATGACCGACTGGTGGATGCAGAAAGACGAAAGCCACGAATTCCCCGGAATTATTGACCAGGGCTACAGAGTCAGAGCCGGAGTTGACGTTCTCATGCCGGGCGGTGCAAGAGTCGGAAAGAAAAAGCCGGACGGAACCGCAAAAAAGAGCGTCAAAAACGGTCTCACAATCGGCGAATTCCAGCAGTGTGCAATGCACGTTCTCAAAATGGCAATGGAAAACAAACTCGGAAGATATGATTTTGAAAACGAAAAAGCGGAGGTTTCCGAATAATGGATATTCTCAAACCCGTTCTTCTCAAATTTTGGAAGATTACTGAAAAGAACGACAACAAGCGCATCGCTTCTCAGACACCGACGCCCGGAATCACTCAGATTACCGACATTCCGTATGCGGACGACAACATGAAGGAGCATCTTCTTGATCTTTACTATCCCGAAGGGACGACCGAAAAACTCCCCGTAATCATTGACGTTCACGGCGGCGGCTGGCTTTACGGATATAAGGAAATCAACAAGTATTACTGTCTGAAGCTTGCGGAAAAAGGTTTTCTTGTTGCTTCGGTCAATTACCGCCTTGCGGACAAAGTTCAGTTCATTGATCAGATTGCCGACGTTTTTTCCGCCTTTTCATGGCTTTCAAAAAATCTTAAAGATTATCCGGCGGACACCGGGAACATCTTCCTCGTCGGCGACAGTGCCGGCGGACAGCTCGTTTGCATGAGCGAAGCGATAAGAGGAAGCAAAAAGCTTCAAAAAGCATTTTGCGTAACGCCGACGCTTTCTTTCCGCGCAATCGGAGCAATTTGCCCGGCGGTTGACCTTCTTTCGCCGAACTTCATGATGAACGTGAATCTTAAATCGCTCCTCGGAGAAAAGCCGAAGGAAAATCCGCTTTATAAGTATATGAACTATGAAAACGTTGCTTATCTCGGAATGGCTCCGTTTTACATCGTCACGGCCGACGGCGATTTCCTCAGAAAGCAGGCGGAAAAGCTCAAAAAAATTCTTGACCGCCACGGAGTCGAAAACGTCTTTTACCGTTATACGGACCGACTTGACGGAAAGCCGCTTCAGCACGTTTTCAGCGTTGTCAACCCGTATTCCGAGCCGGCGAAAAGAGAAATCAAAACCATGACGGACTTTTTCAAAAGAAAGATAAAATAAAAAAAGTTGCATCCGGTTTCGGGTGCAACTTTTTTTCATGAAAAAGCTCTGGTTTTGCTGGCAATCAAAAAAAATCCCGTCCGCATTTTGCGAACGGGATTAATGGAGCTGGAGATGGGACTCGAACCCACGACCTGCTGATTACGAATCAGCTGCGCTACCAACTGTGCCACTCCAGCATATTCGATCGCTTTTGCAACCGAACGCTTGAATACTATACCATAAAATTTTAAAAAAGTAAAGAGTATTTTCTCTTTTTTGAGGACTTTTTTGTCACCGTGAAAGCTTTTGTCTTATGTCGTCTCCGATGAGCATTACGCAATCGCTTGAACCGATTATTCTTGACGCAACGCGTTGAGAATATCTTTCTTCAAGTTCGCCGAGCGTCAAATTCGTGTTGATTATCATCGGGCGGGAAGCGTTGAGGCGGGTGTTGACGATGTTATAAAGGGCCGCAACGGTGAACTGAGTCGAAAACTCCGCTCCGAGGTCGTCAATGACGAGAAGGTCGCTTTCGTAAAGACGGTCGGTAATGCTTTCGTCAACCCTGTCTCTTGAAAACTGCTCTTTTTGAAGCGCATCCATGATTTTATGAATGCTTGCATAATAAACGTCAAAACCGCGGTCAATCACTTTTCCGGCGATTGCGAGGGAAAGGTGAGTTTTTCCGACGCCCGTTTTTCCGAGCATGATGATGTTCTTGCTTGAAAGCGAAAATTCTTCGGCGTATTTTTTGCAAAAATTCAGCGTTCCCTGAGCAAGTCTTCTCGGACTGACCGAAAGCTCGGAATCAACCTCGTTTGAATAAAGCTCCGGATTGAATGAATCGAAGGTACATTTTTTCATGCTCGGCGCAACACCGAGTTCGTCTTTTGCCGTCTGTTTTATCAAATCAAGGTAGCATTTGCAGTAGTATCCGTCGTGCGAGCCGGTGTCTTTGCAAATCGGGCAGGTATATTTTGTTTCAAGATAATCAGCCGGGAAACCGTTTCTTTCAAGAAGAAGCTTTCGCTTTTCCTGCGCTTCAAGATTTTTCTGGGAAAGCGAAAGGACAAACTGTTCGGCGTCTTGACCCATTGAAACGCTTTTGATCACTTCGGCGGCAAAACGGGCCATGTCACGTTCGGTTTCGGCAATTTCGGGACAGACGGAAATTGCGGCCGCACGGCGCTTTTCCTGCTCGGCTTCCGCTTTTCTTCTCCGTTCTTCAAGAATGTTTTTCGCTTTGATATACACGCTTCTTCTGTATGCCATTTTTTCGCCCCGTTTCCTTCTTTGGGTTATTCTTCGCTGTCGAGATATTTCAGACCGACGATGTTCTTTTCAAACTTTTTGATGTCATATGACGCGTCGCTTGAAAAAACTTCCTGCTTCGGTTTTTCGGTTTTTTTCTTTCCGAAATTGCTTTCGTTCCAGCGTTCCTGTTCACGTTTTGCGTCCGAAGGCGATTTCACGCCCTTGTCTTTCCAGTTTTTGAGAACCTTGTTCATATATTCAAGATTCATTTTTCCCGTGTTGTCAATGCAGATTTCGTACGCAAGACAAATCATCTCGACCGAAAATCCGAAATCTTTTGTCCAAACGGAAAGGAATTTCTTCTGCTTTGCCGTCGGATTCGGATTGTTGACTCCGGTGAGAGCTTTGAACCGCTTCCAAATTTCATCCGCTTCGTTTTGAGAGCTGATGTATTCTTCGGCGGCCTCAATTGTTACGATTTCTTTTTCGCTCCATTCTTTTCCGACCGTCGCTATGTATTTATATCCGGTTTTTCCTTTTGCGGTGACATATTCAAGAAGCATTAAAATCACTTCGACCGGAAGGTTATAGCTGTCATGGAGCATTATGAGAATAGATTGGCCTTCGTAGCCGATTGTTTTTCCGAGAATCATTTGCGCTTCGGAAAAAAGTTCTCTGAACTCTTCGCATTCGTTGCATCTTACGGCAATCTGCTCGTGGCTCGGCCGTGAAATCGGAAGGTCGGCAACCTTTTTTTTCGGTGTCGGCACCGGTTTTTCTTCTCTCGGAAGAGAAACGGAAACCGGAAATTCGTTGTTCGCAAGAGGAAGAGTCACCGGAACGGCGGCAACTTCTTCGCCGTCTTTTATGACAAGTCCGCGTTCGCACCAAAAAATCATTGCGTCCGAAACGTCGCCCTTGTCCGCGCCCAGCGCTTCGGCAATCGCTTCGCAAGAAGTGTCCTTTGCGCCGGAGTTACAGTAAAGATAGAGAAGCGCCTTGAGCTGAATTGCTCCGGCAAGGCGCAGATTGTTGTTTACAACGGCCTTCGGCAAAACAAAAACGTCGCCGTAAGCCGAGGGATTAATTTTAAAATTCATTCTGTTCTCTTTCAAATCAAAAAAGCTTGGTTATTTGTTGAGCGTCATGCTCTGATAAATTTTGCTGATTTCAACGCTGTTTCCGGCGGCAATCATCTGACCGTGGTCAAGGATAATCGCTTTGTTGCAAATTTCCTCAACCTTGTCCGTGCTGTGAGAAACGTACAAAACGGTTACTCCGTCGCCCATCATGCTTTCGATTCGCTTTTGGCTCTTCGCCCTGAAAGCGGCGTCGCCGACGCTGAGAACTTCGTCAAGGATGAGAACGTCGGGTTTGACCGCCGTTGCGATTGCAAAGCCGAGACGGGCTCTCATACCGGAGGAGTAGCTTTTAAGAGGAGCGTCGATGAATTCTTCAAGTTCGGCGAATTCAACAATTTCGTCATATTTTTTTTCGATGAACTTCCTTGAAAAGCCCATTGTTGCGGCATAAAGAAAAACGTTTTCCCTTCCGCTGTAATTTCCGTCAAAACCCGCACCGAGTTCCAGCATGGGCGCAACAACGCCTTTGACGCTGACTGAACCCTGAGTCGGTTTCAAAACGCCGGCAATGACTTTGAGGAGTGTACTTTTTCCGGCTCCGTTGAAGCCTAAAATTCCGACTCTGTCGCCCTTTTCAACTTTAAAGCTGATGTCCTTGAGCGCCCAAAATTCAACGAAGTGAAGCTGGTGCTTGACGAGTCTGACGAAATATTCTTTGGCGTTGTCAACGCCTTCTTTGTTTATGTTGAATTTCATGCTGACGTGGTCAACTTCAACTGCATAGTTGTTATTCAAACGGATCCCTCTTTCTCAGATATGGAGAATAAATCTGTCCTGATTTTTATAGAATACGAAAAAGCCGATGATGAGCGCAATTACGGAACACGCGGCGGAATACCACATGAGCTTCATGTCCCAATAATGGGTGAACTTGTCGCCCCAAATGACTGCGGCTCGGAACATTCCGATGATTCCGTAAAGGGGATTAAGCTTAAAAATCACTCTCTGAATTCCGCCGGAAGCGAATTTAAGGCTTTCAATGTTATAAACAATCGGCGTTATGTAGAAAAGAAGAGTGGTGATAACGTCATAAAGGTTTTCCATGTCTCGGAAGAAAACCGAAACCGTTGCAAGGAACATTCCGACGCCGAGGCTGAAAACGAAAAGAATCATGACCGGAATCACGCAGTAAACAACGCGCCAGGTGAGATGAATCGGGTTGTTGTTCGTGATGTTGAAAAAGAGAATCACGACGACGAGAACCGAAAGCGAAATCAAAAACGTTACGAACGTTGAAAGAATCTGCGAAAGGGGATAGATGTATTTTGGAACGTAAACCTTTTTGATCATTGCGCCGTTTGAGCGGATCGAGCGCATTGCGCGCTTCGTTGATTGGCTGAAAAAGTCAAAAAGAAGTCGGCCGATGAGAAGGAAAACCGTGTAGTTTCCGACGCCGTTTGAGCTTCGTCCGAAAATGTTGTTGAAGACGAAAACGAGAACGATCGTCGTAAGAAGCGGCTGAAGGAACGTCCAAAACATTCCGAGAAACGAATCTCTGTATTGAAGTTTAATGTTCTTTCTGACAAGTTCCTTGAGCAGAAAGCGATATTTCATAAAATTATCTTTATGGTTTTTGACTGCGGATGCAATACCCATGAAAATCCTCCCTCATTTTTAGCCGACGGAAAATCGGCAGAAAAATCTGTTTATCATTATATCACAATGTTTTTCGTTTGACAATACTTCTTTTTTGAGTGCCGGATTATAAATTATTATCGAAACAAACAATCGGAAAAATGACGCTTTTTAAGGTTCGTTTTATTGAAATATGGTAATAAATTTAACAGTGAGCCGAAATTCACTCACGGCGAATATTTTATGAAAAAGGAGAACGCTTTTATGGCTAACAGATTTGTACTCAACGAAACTTCTTATCACGGAAAAGGCGCAATCAATGAAATTGCAACCGAAATCAAAGGAAGAAAGTTCAAAAAAGCCTTTGTTTGCTCCGACCCCGACCTCATTAAGTTCGGCGTAACAAAGAAGGTTACCGATATTCTCGACAATGCTTCAATCGATTATGAAATTTACAGCGAAATCAAGCCGAACCCGACAATCGAAAACGTTCAGACCGGCGTTGAAGCTTTCAAAAAGAGCGGTGCGGACTGCATTGTTGCAATCGGCGGCGGTTCGTCAATGGATACCGCAAAAGCAATCGGAATCATCATCAAGAATCCCTCGTTTGCAGACGTTGTTTCCCTTGAAGGCGTTGCTCCGACGGAAAACAAGTGCGTTCCGATCATTGCCGTTCCGACAACCGCAGGCACGGCTGCAGAAGTTACAATCAACTATGTCATCACGGACGCCGCAAAGAACAGAAAGATGGTTTGCGTTGACCCGAAGGATATCCCCGTTGTTGCCGTTGTTGATCCGGACATGATGAGCTCAATGCCGAAGGGCCTCACCGCCGCAACCGGAATGGATGCTCTCACTCACGCAATTGAAGGCTACATCACAAAGGGTGCGTGGGAAATGAGCGACATGTTCCACCTCAAAGCGATTGAACTCATTTCAAAGAACCTTCGCGGTGCGGTTGAAAACACTCCGGAAGGAAGAGAAGGAATGGCTCTCGGTCAGTATGTTGCCGGAATGGGCTTTTCAAACGTCGGCCTCGGAATCGTTCACTCGATGGCGCACCCGCTCGGCGCAGTTTATGACACACCGCACGGAGTTGCAAACGCAATCATCCTTCCGACCGTTATGGAATACAACGCACCGGCAACCGGAGACAAATACCGCGACATTGCAAAGGCAATGGGCGTTGAAGGAACCGAAAAGATGAGCATTGAGGAAGCGAGAAAGGCCGCCGTTGACGCAGTCAGAAAGCTTTCAAAGGACGTCGGAATCCCCGCAGACCTCAAGGATATCGTCAAGAGAGAGGACGTTGACTTCCTTGCCCAATCCGCATTCGACGACGCTTGCCGTCCGGGCAACCCGAGAGACACAAGCGTTGAAGAAATCAAAGAACTTTATCTTTCACTTATCTGAGAATAAAAACGAACGGCTGTCGCAGTGATAAGTTGCGACAGCCGTTTTTTTGATTGTTATTTATTTTCAACCCGTCCGAGAATATAATCGGTTGAGGTTTTATAAAGGTCGGCAAGAGCAATCAGAACGTCGGTCGGAATGTCCCGAAAGCCGCGTTCATAGCGGTTATACTGAGGTTGTTTCATTGAAAGGTAATCCGCAACTTGCTGTTGAGTCATGTCGTTATCCTCACGCAGCTCACGAATCCTTTTGTAACACGCCACCAATTTGCACCTCCATGAAAATTAAGAAAAATAACTGTTTGGTTATATTGACATTCTATCATTCTTGGTGTAAAATACCCATTGATATAACCGTTTGGTTATAAAATCTCAAAATTGGAGGAAACAAAATGCAAAAAACAAAAAAACTCACCTCGTTGTTGCTTGCGCTTCTGCTTGTGATCGGGCTTGTTCCGTTCAGTGGTACGGTTGCACTTGCGGCAGAGACGGAAAACGGCTACACCTACACCGTAGTCAACGGAACGAGCGCAAAAATCACCGGCATTGACAAGTCGGTCGTTTACGGCGCAGTTGAAATTCCGTCAACCCTCGGCGGATATCCGGTAACGGCAATTTCCGGTTCAACAAGCGTTTTTAAGAATAACACTACCATCAGCTCGGTTGTTATTCCGGACAGCGTAAACGATATTGGAACTGAGGCTTTTAGAGGTTGTACATCCCTTTCAAGGGCTGTTTTGCCTAAGAATCTCACATTAGTAAGTGAAAAAATGTTTTTCGGTTGTTCTGCTTTGACAAGCGTAACTTTTCCGGAAAATCTGATTACAATCGGAGCAGATGCTTTTAACGGCTGTTATACTCTTGCGTCGCTTAATTTTCCGCAGTCGCTTGTTAAAATTTCAAACTATGCTTTTTGTGGATGTAAGGGCCTTTCATCACTCATACTTCCGAGCAATCTTGCTTCAATTGGGTATATGGCTTTTTATAACTGCACAGGCTTAACAAGTGTAAAATTTCCCGAATCGCTCACAACTATCGGAAGTTATGCTTTTTCGGGATGTACGGGTCTTGTGTCCCTTACTTTTCCCGAAGGACTTGTCAACATTGAAGACAACGCTTTTTCAGGTTGTACATCTCTTGCAAGCGTAAAATTCCCGTCAACGCTTGCAACTATCGGAAACAATGCTTTTTCCGGTTGTAAAAGTCTTGCCGCTGTCTCGCTTCCGGACAGTGTTTCGAGTGTCGGAACTCGTGCTTTTCAAAACTGCACATCACTTAAAACGGCAAAACTTTCGGAATCTCTCACTTCGGTAAAGGAATCTGCTTTTTACGGCTGCACAGGCCTTCTTCGCATTGTTCTTCCGGATAGCATTACTGCTGTTGGAAGTTCAGCATTCAGTGGCTGCACAAGCCTTGCTTCGGCTAAACTTTCAAGCGAACTTGTTTCAATTGGAAAGCAAGCTTTTAAGGATTGTCCCGCTTTGACCGCAATGTCAATTCCCGAAAGCGTTGTTGAAATCGGAGAAGAGGCTTTTATCAATTGTACCACACTTAAAACCGTAACACTTTCCGAAGGATTAAATGTTATCGGAATTTCTGCTTTCAACGGCTGCAAGGCTGTTGTTAATCTCAGCGTTCCCGAAAGCGTTGTAACAATCGGAGAAAGTGCATTTTTCGGTTGCACGGGTCTTAAAACCGTTAAGCTTTCAAACAACTTGACCGCAATCAGCAATTCTTGTTTTAACGGCTGCGTCGGAATTGAAACAATTGATATACCCGAAGGTGTTGCAACAATCGGAAGCAATGCTTTTTACGGCTGTACCGGTCTTAAATCGGTAACAATTCCGAATACCGTAACAACTTTGGAAGCATCTGCTTTTGGTAGGTGTTCCGGACTTCAGGAAATCGATCTTCCGGCTTCCGTTGTTGAAATCGGAAACTATGTATTCAGCGGATGCGTCGGTTTGACCGAAGTTATAATTCCGAGCGGCGTTACGGTTATTAACGATAGTACGTTTTCCGGCTGTAAGGGACTTAAATCCGTTGAAATTCCGGATACTGTAACAAAAATCGGATACAGTGCTTTTTCCGGTTGCTCCGGTCTTGCCTCAATTAACATTCCGTCAAGTGTAACGTCGATTGAAGGGTCTGCATTCAATAACAGCGGTCTCAGAAGCGTTAATATTCCCTCAAGTGTTACGGCAGTGGGTTATAGTACTTTTGGTAGTTGCAGTCAGCTTGAAAAAATTGCTTTTTATAATCCGGATTGCGTTATTTATAATCATGAACTTACTATTTATAAAAACGCAACAATCTACGGTTACGCAAACTCATCGGCTCAAAGCTATGCCGAAAAATATAACCGCAAGTTTGTTCTTCTCGGCGACCATGAACATACCTATACCTCCGTCGTCACAAAAGAACCGACCTGCCTTGAAGCCGGCGTTCGCACTTATACCTGCACCGGCGAAGACTGCACCGAAAGCTATACCGAAACGATCCCGGCTCTCGGACATAACATTGTAAAACTTTCGGCAAAAAGCGCAACCTGCCTTGAAACCGGTCTCACCGCCGGCGAATACTGCACACGTTGCGATTACAAGGTTGAGCAAAAGGTTGTTCCCAAAGCGGATCACACCGTTGTTATTGACAAGGCTGTTGCCGCAACCTGCACAAAGACCGGCCTCACCGAAGGCAAACACTGCTCGGTTTGCAACACGGTAATTGTTAAACAGGAAGCAACACCCAAAGCCGATCACACCGTTGTTGTTGACAAAGCCGTTGCCGCAACCTGCACAAAGACCGGTCTCACCGAAGGTAAACACTGCTCGGTTTGCAACACGGTTATTGTTAAGCAGGAAGTAACCGCAATCAATCCGAACAACCATACCGATATTGAAGAAATTGAAGCCCAGCCGGCAACCTGCACAGAAGTAGGCTATACCGCTTGCAGCATTTGTGTGGCTTGCGATACGATTCTCGTTGAGCAGAAAGAAATTCCGATTGATCCGAACAATCACACAAACATTGTTGTTGACAAGGCTGTCGAAGCAACCTGCACGAAAACCGGTCTTACCGAAGGCAAACACTGCGAGGACTGCAAAGCGGTAATTGTTAAGCAGGACACTGTTCCGATGAAGGAGCACACCGTTGTTATTGATAAAGCTGTTGAAGCCACCTGCAAAGCAACAGGTCTCACCGAAGGTAAACACTGCGGAACTTGCGGAACAATCTTCGTTGCAAGAGAAACCGTTCCTGCAACCGGACACGCAGATAAAAATGGCGACGGAAAATGCGATAACTGCGGAGTTTCTCTTAATCCTTCCGAAGGCTGCTCATGCGCCTGTCATAAAGGAGGATTTTCAGGTTTCATTTATAAGATTACACGTTTCTTCTGGAAACTGTTCAGAATCCATCAGTACTGCGAATGCGGTGTAAAACACTATTAATATACTCACCCCACAAAACAAAACGAACACCCGACCGGTGAATTTTCATCGGTCGGGTGTTCCGTTTATTATTATCGCTTTTTATTTAGCCTCGCAGACCTCTTTCTTTTCGTCCTCGGCTTCGGTTTTTGTTTCCTGTGTTACGGTTGAGGAAACTTTTTTTGCGCTCCTTTTAACGATTGCGCGAAGGATAAAATAGAAAATAATCGAAAAGACGAGCGTTGTTACGCTTGCGTCAATCATATCCATCATTGTGTCCCAAAGCGGAAGCTGTCCGCCGTCGGTTACTGCACCGTGGCCGAAAATTTTGTAAAAAATGTCGTCGTCCGCCGGAGCGTACCAATAACTCTGGTTGGCCGTTCCCCAGAAGAAGTCGCCGAAAAATTCGGTAATTTCCCAAAGGGGAATGATCATGAACGAAAAGCCCATTCCGCAGAAAGTACCCATGAGCGGAGAAATGTCTTTTTCACGGCCTTCCTTTTTGAGGATCGCTTTGTAGACGAAGTATCCCGCAACAACGGCGGCGGGGCCGGAAACGGCGTGGAGAACGCGGTCATATTTCGGAATAACACCGTAAAGGAAAATATAGTTTCCGAGGAAGGAACCGCAAAATTCCATGAGATTGATGACGTGTTGACAGCGGTACGGCAAATTTCCGATGAGACTTTTTTTCGGCGCAATAAAACGAAGAGCCGGAATTGCAAAAAGCGCAAGAGAATTTACGGCGCAAAGAACCTTTTCCCTGTGATCGGTGTGCATGATTACGGCATAAATCATGAGAATGCGGACGACCCACCAAAGAATGTACTCAAAAACGGTCATCTCTTCAAAAATTCCGTTCCAGACCATTTTAACCCGTTCTTTAAGAAATTTCATATTCAACACCCTTGAACACAAAAAGCTTTTCCGAAAAAAGTTTTTGATGTTTTCCTTTCATAAACAGTCAAGGTGACACCTTTTTTGAAAGGTGTCACCTTGGTAATATACAACTTATAGTTTTGTTTGTAAATAAAAGTAAAACAATTGTAATTAATTGTTCCGATTTTGCAAAAAAATCAGAAACTTTCTTTGAATTTTTGCCTTCAGTTTTCAATGACCTTGAGCGCAACAACCGTAATGTCGTCCTCGTTTTCCTTTGAACTTCTCAGCCTTGCAAGCGAAGCGATATGGGACGCAAGATCGTCCATGTTGTTCGTGCTCCAAGCCAAAAGCTCGTCGTTTATCCAGCCGCAGTCGCCGAAGGTTGCCCCGTCGGATAAAAGAAGAACAATGTCTTCGGTTTCAAGTTTTGTTGCCTTTTGCGCGAAGCAGACGTCACGGATGATTCCGATCGGAAGCGACTGCTCTTCGATTGCGGCAATTTCCTTCCCGCGGCGGATGAACGAAACGGCGGCTCCGGCTTTGTAAAAGACGGTTTCTCCGGAGTAAACGTTGACGCTGATTCCGTCAACCGTTGCGATTGATTCGTCGGTTGATTTCACCATCAGGGCGCAGTTCACCGTTTTCAGCGCGCTTTCAAAAGAAAAGGAGCAGGAGAGAAGTTTTTCCATCAGCGTTGCGGTCATTGTTCCGTCAACGGCGGCACGGGAACCGGTTCCCATTCCGTCGCTTATGAGGGCAATTTCGTTTCCGTTCATGTCCCGAAGTTTTGCAATGCTGTCTCCGCAGACCGTGTTGTTCCCGAACGGAATCTGACATGAACCGAAAAGAACTTTATAGACGGCTTTTTCCTCAAAAGTAATCACCGAACGAAGCTCCATAATCGCAATTTCCGGTTTTTCAAAGGTACGTTTTGTCGAAGCTTCAAAAATTGTTTTCATCCGCTTGAGGTTCAGCTCGAATGCGTTTTCAAGAACATTGACTTCAATCGTGATTCTTCCGTTCGGATTCGTGAAGTAGTTCACGCAGTCAACAAAAATGTCTGCGTCGGAAAGTGCGGTCTTGAGCGCTCTTGAGCGGGTGTTGTCAACAACACGGCTGTTTGACATCTGGACGGCAAACTCCGAAAGGAACTGGGCGATTGACGAAAATTGGTCGCTGACGAGCGAACGCATTTCCTTGACTTTCATTTTTGAAGCGAGTCCGGTTGCAAAGTCGCTGTAGCATGAGCTTATCTGCGAAACGAGGGCGTTTGCTCTCGGACAACGCTTTTCAAGCTCGGTGCGCTCCTTTTCTTTGTCCCGAAGGCCGGTGAGAGTGAGAACGTCGGCAGAGGTTTCGTTGAACTTTTCGCTCCAGCATTCATTTTTGAAGGAACAGCCGAAGCAAATGTTTTGCTGAAGTTTTGCAAAAATGCGGTTGATTTCGGGATTGATTACGTTGTCAAGCCGTGCGCTGACGTTTGTGACGATGCTTGAAACTTCGTTTACCGTTTCCGCCGCACGCTTAAGCGAGGCGCAAACCCGGCGGTTGAGCTGATCGTCGGAAGAAAGAAGCCCTTTTTCAAGTTCGGCATGAAGGGCAAAAATCTTTTTTGAAGGGATAACGGCAAAAATCGCCGCTCCGGCGCAGATTTCAAGAAGCGCCCAAAAAACATTTTCCGAAAAGCCGTTCAGAAATGAAAGCGCGGCCGCACTGACCGAAAAGGCAATCGAAGCCGCAAGCTGACCGAGCGGAGAAAAAACTCCGGCGCAAAGCGCACCGAGTGAAAAGACCGGAAACAAAAATTTTGTTTGAGCCGAAACGGAAAGCGAAAAAGCGGCGCAGACTCCGAAAAGGCTTGCAACCGCAGGGCCTTTGTAATGCGCGGCGAAAAGAACGACAAGAACGGCAAAAATCCGCGCCGGGACAATCGGCCCGAGAGAAAGCCCGGAAGCGCAGAGGAGAAGAATGCAAAGGCAAAGGCCGACCCCGGCAATATCCTGAACGGAGAGGTTTGCAATTCCGGTTCTTAAAATTTGCGTGCGTTCGCTCCTTTCAAAAAGGCAGACGGAGCAAAAAGCAATCACCGCTTCGCAAAAACCGAAAAGCAGGAGAACGAGCTTTTCATCGCCGAAGGCGGAAAAAACCGCAGCCGGAAGAAGGCATGACAAAAAGCCGACGAGCGGAAGAGTGAAGCTTTTGAGAAGGAACGGAAACTTTTTTTCGATTAAAAAGCGGACAACGGCGCAAAAAAGCAACGCCGCGCTGTATCGCAGGGCGGTTTTCCAATCGAAGGCGAGAAAATATCCCGAAACTCCGCCGATGAGAGCACAGGCAACGTAGCCGTAATCCGTTCCGGCGCAAAACGAAACGCAGAACGGCGAAAGCGAGCCGAGGCAGTTGAGTTGGGAAAGTAAAAACGAAACTGCGGCGGCGCAGAGTTGGCAAAGCCACGGCGAAAATTCTCTTTCTTCGTCAAACAAAAAATCAGTGAGCTTTTTTTCTTCATTCAATCTTTCTTCGGTTTTCATAAAGGCTTGTCCTTTCGCAAAAAAATTGTTATCCGATAAGTCATTATAGAAAGAGACCGAAAAGAAAAATGTCATACTGTGAGGAAAAAGAAGAAAAATTTTGAAACTCTTATTTTTCTGCGATTGACACCGCTTTTGAAAAATGGTAAAATATTCGTGAACTTGAATCCGACGGTTTTGAGAGGGTTCAATTTTAGTTTTATTTTTATCGGAAAAGAGGTGCAAAACAATGGATAACCTTTCGGCAAAGCTCACCGAAATTTTCAATTTCGTTTCTTCAATCCTCGGTTATATCTATGATTTCATCAAGTCATTCGTAAAGAGCGACGAAGAATAATTTCGTGAACAAAAGCGGCCGGCACGAAAGCGCCGGCCGCTTTTTTATTGCTTTCGGAAAAGAAAAATTCACCGTGAGGAACGGACTGATTTTTCCGCATTTGTTTATTAACTGCCGATTCACAAAAAATTTATTGCTTTTTTCTTTGCATATATGTATAATGGGAATACTATCTTTTGAAGCTTCGGCTTCAAACATTAAGGAGTTGTAGAAATGGAACCTATTAAGGTTGACTTTACCGGCGGAAACGGCGGAAAAGGAAAGGGAAGCGGAAAAGACGCTTATCTTTCACCTTCAAAAGCCGGACTCAAAACCGCAATTTCAATTGTCGGAACAATTATCGGTGCGGCGATTGCGTATTATTTTATGCTTCCCGCGCTCAATTTTAAAAGCACCGAACTTTATTTCTTCGTCGGAATCGTTGCCGTGATTTATCTTGCGCTTCAGGTTCTTCTTTCCGGTGTGATTTTAAAGCCGGAATATACGAAGTATGTCAAAAAGCAGTCGGTTGTTCCCGGAATAATAATCGGCGTTCTTGCCGTTGTTGTCGGAGTCGGAATGCTTTTTTCGTCTGTGGTTTTCCGCGCTTCGTCATACAGCAAAATCATTTCCGTTTCGGAGGACAAAACTTTTTCGAGTGACATAAAGCAGGCAGACTTCAAGTCCGTTCCCGTTCTTGACACCGCCGCTTCCGCCGCACTTGCAACCCGTACCCTCGGCGACCTTGCTTCAATCAACAAGGAATCGCAGTTTGAGGTTGCTTCGCAGTTCACTCAGATTAACTATAAGAATTCTCCCGTCCGCGTCGGAACGCTTGCTTACGGCGATATCTTCAAGTGGTTCAAAAACACAAAGGAAGGTATGCCCGGCTATATCATCGTCAACATGGTTACTCAGAAGACGGAATTTGTAATGCTCAAAGAGGGAAATTATATCAGATATTCAACGGAAGAGCATTTTTCAAAGTATCTCATGAGACACGTTCGTTTTGCTTATCCGACTTATATTTTTGACGAGCCTCACTTTGAAATCGACGAAGAAGGCCGTCCGTTCTGGCTTTGCCCGGTACTCGACAAGACAATCGGTCTTTTCGGCGGTACCGACGTCAAGGGCGTTGTAATCGTCAACGCAATCACGGGCGAATGCAACGAATACTCGCTCGAAACAATCAAGAACGACAAGGAGTTCCAGTGGATTGACGGAATTTATTCAAACGACCTTCTTGTTGAACAGTATAATTATTACGGAAAATATTCGGGCGGTTTCATCAACTCGATCATCGGTCAGGAAGGTGTGAGAGTTGCAACCGAAGGCTCGAACTTCCTCGCTCTCAACGACGACGTTTATATGTATACCGGAGTGACTTCCGTAAGTAACGACCAGGCAATCATCGGCTTTGTTCTCGTCAACATGAGAACAAAGGAATCAAACTTCTATGAGGTTTCCGGCGCAAAGGAATACTCGGCAATGAGCTCCGCCGAAGGTCAGGTTCAAAACTACAAATGGACCGCAACCTTCCCGATCCTTCTTAACATCAGCGGCCAGCCGACATATTTCATGTCGCTCAAAGACGACGCAAACCTCGTCAAGCATTACGCAATGGTTAACGTTCAGAACTATCAGGTTGTTGCAACCGGAAAGACGATTGCAGAATGCACCGAAAATTACGTCAAGCTTCTTGCTCAGAGCAATATAAACATCAAAGTTGACATTGACGACATCAAAAACGACACCGACAATTCGCAGACCGGAAAAGATCAAACCGAAGCCGAAACGGTCACCGTCAAGGGTGTAGTTTCCGAAATCAGGACTGCCGTTATGGGTGGTGAAAGCTATTACTTCATTAAGCTTGAAAAGGGAAAGAGCTATTACAAAGTTTCAGCTTCTTCAAACGAAGCCGTTGTGATTCTCAACGTCGGCGACAGTGTTTCGTTCACTTACACGAAGGGCGAAAGCGGCTCGGTAATTGAAGCAAAGCTCGGCTGAAAAACAAAAGAAAAGCAATAAAAAAAAGCGTCACATCGGTTTTTCCGGTGTGACGCTTTTTGGTTGTTTGTTTTATTCCGCACTTACTTCGCGGATATAATTTTTGAAGAAAACGAGTGCGTCGCTCATTGCGCCGACGGGAATTCTTTCGTTTGTTCCGTGGGTGCAAAGGAGGAGTGCGGTGTCAACCTTGAACGGAGCGTAGCGATAGATGTTTTCGCAAATCGGTTCATAGTTGCAGGCGTCGGTTCCGCCCATGACGAGGAACGGAGAAACGATTGCTCTCGGTTCGATTGCCGTGCAAAGACGCTCAATGATTTTATATGAACGCGAATCCATCGGAGAAAACTTTGAAGCTTCCTTGCTGTTGAGAACGTTGACTTCAATGTCCTTGTTTCTGACAACCTTTTTGATGTGGTTGACAAGGTCTTCGGTTGTTGTTCCGGGCATAGCTCTGAAGTTGACTGTGATTGCCGCTCTTTGCGGAAGAACGTTTGAAGCCGGAGAACCTTCGGCCATTGTGATTCCGGTTGTTGTTCTCGTCATGCAAGCGGCCGGGGGGATGAGTTTGCAAACCTGAAGAAGCGCCGGATAAAGAACCGGAAGGTTGCAAAGAAGGAGACGAACCGGATAAGTGCAGTTTCTTGCGATTGAGTCAAAGAGGAACTTCATGTTTGAAGAAAACGAAGCTTTGAACTGGTTGTTTTCAAGGTCTTTGATAACATCGGCCATTTTTCCGAGAGCGGTGTGCTTCGGCGGCTGTGAGGAGTGGCCGCCTTTTGCGTTGACAACAACCTCAATGTCCGCATATCCTTTTTCCGCAAGACCGATTCCGGCGAGGTATTTATCGTTGATTACGCCGGGAACGTTGACGGGGAGCATTGCGCCGCCTTCGTCAAGAATTGCGTCAAGATGAACGCCTTTTTCACGGAGATGGTTCATAATGTCTTTTGCGCCGTTTTTGTCGTTCGCAACAACTTCTTCGTTGTCGCCGAAAAGGAGATATACGTCTCTTTCCGGCGTAAAACCGTCTTCAAGAAGGGCTTCGACGGATTCCATTACGCAAATGAGGTGGTTCTTCATGTCAAGAGCGCCGCGTCCCCAGATGAATTCGCCGTCGTCAACGCCGTCAAAGGCCGGGTGAGTCCAATCTTCTTCCGTTCCGGAAGAAACTGGAACAACGTCTTGGTGAGCAAGGAGGGCAACGCCGTCAAGGTCGCTCCTCTTTCCTTTCCAGCGGTAAACAAGGTTTGCCGGCGGAACAACTTCCTTTTCAAGCGTTTTTGCAACGAGGGGATAAGCCTCATCAAGAAATTCATGGAATTTCTTGAATTCGTCCCAGTCAACGAGGTCGGTATCTCTGTTTGAAATCGTTTTGATTTGAATTGCTTTTGAAAGATTCTTGCGGTAGCGGTCAACGTTGACTTCTTCCTTTGAAATGGTTGCGGGTTCTGCTTTTTTCGGTTTGAAAACAGCTGCGTGGACTGCGTTTGCGGCGGCGGCCGCTCCGACGAGTCCGAGGGCAAGCTTTGATTTTTTCATGGATAAATACATCTCCTTTTCGGCGGCAAAAGCCGCATATATCAATACAAGGCAAATTATATACCAATTTTTGTGAAAAATCAATTGTTTAATATCGCTAAAAGTATTGACCGAAAATTAAAAAAGTGTTAACATATGAAAGTACATACGGACTTTTTCAAAGTTCTCAATTGTAAGAAAAAACAACAGGAGAGAAAACGCTATGAAAACAGAAGAACAAATGCTTGAAGAAGCAATGAAGATTGTCAAAAAACGTCAAAAGAGAAGCGAAAATTGGAAAAAAGCATGGCCGAAACTTGTTACGGCTCTCATCATCATCGCAATGCTCGGCGGCGCCTTCGGAATTACGAACTTCAAAGTTAACGTTGATGCGGACGTTGATTACAACGGCGCTCAGGCCGTTCCCGTTGCCGCAACGGTTGCTCCGACCGCTCAGCCGGCAACCCAGGCTCCGGCGGAAACAACCGCTCCCGCTTCTGCAGACGGAAAAACCGACGCTCCGGCAGACACAAAGACCGATTCTCCGGCTTCTTCCTCAACCGACGCGCCGAAAACGAATGAAGAAATCGTCAAAAAATATACCGAACTTCTTAATAAAATGAAGCAGGATCAGCCCGGATACTCAAAAAAGGAATATCAGGCTCTTCCCGAAGAATACAGAAACTTTTCAAGCGCAGTCAACTCGCTTCTTAAATTCGGCGAATCGTACATGACCACCGAAGACAACCCCAATTCGCTTGTTACCGCAACAAAGGGCGAAGTTTATACCGCCGAAGACGGAACAACAATGCCGCGAATCAACCACGAACTTCCGATTTGCAACACCGACAAAGGTTCGGTTCTTACCGATTACAGCTGCGTCAAGGAAGCCTCTTGCACCGATAACGCCGACGGAACAAGAACTCTTCGTTTTGTTCTCAACGACGAAAAGAACCCCGAACCCACTCCGGCAGACACCTGCGTTCCGCAGTCGTACCACGGTGCGGTAATGATGCCCGCAAGCATGAAGGACATCAACACCGAGGTTGACAAAGTTGTCAGCAAGGTTCCCGGTGTTACGGTCAACAACTTTGAACTTACTTATACCGACAGCTCGTTCCAGGTTACTTATGACCCGACGAACGACCACGTAACTTCAATCGTTCACCATATCAACGTTGACATTGCCGCAAACGCAAAGATTGCTTTTTCAACCATCGACGGAACAGCAAGACTTACGAACGACATGAACGTTTATGACATCAATTATTGATTACTTTAGAAATAAAAATACGGATGCCAAAAGGCATCCGTATTTTTTTATCGCTTTGATTTTTTCAGTTTCCGTTCTGTTCGTCAAGGCTCAGGCTGAACGCTTCGATGAATTCGCCGAGGAAAGCGTCCGCTTCCGGAAGGTTCATTTTTTCGATTGACCTTTTCGTTGACTCAAGGGCATGGGAAAACTCGCGGTTTCCGCCTTTTTCCTCTTCGATGCATTTGATGAGGGCGGAAATTTTGTCCGCCGCTTTGACAATTTTCCAAAGGTATTCGTCGCCCTCTTCTTTGAAAAAGAACGGGCGGAAGGACTGCTTCATGTCGTCCGGAAGCATTGAAAGGAGCCGTTCGCACGCCTCGTTTTCAACTTCGAGAAAGGCCGAACGGAGGGTTTGACTGTGATATTTGACCGGGGTCGGCATATCGCCCGTGATGATTTCCGGCATATCGTGGTAAAGGCCGAGAACCGCCGCACGGTCCGCGTTCACGTTTCCGCCGAAACGAAGATTTTTCAAGACGGCGATTGCGTGTGCAATTGCGGCAACGTCCGAGCTGTGTTCGCTGAGGTTTTCTTCCCTTGTGTTTTTCATCAGTGCCCAGCGGTTGATGTATTTCATTCTTGAAAACATTGCAAAAAATTGTTTCATTTTTGTTCTGTGCTCCTTGCGGTTTAAAAAAGCGGATCCGCCTTTTTGCGGACCCGCGGATTTTTTCGTTTTTGTGATTACGGACGCTTGAAGTCGAAATCAAAAATCTTGTCGAAGTATTCAAAAATCATGTTGATTCTTTCCAAGATTGAAGCAACAAGCTTCCAGAAGGTGAGGTTTTCCTTGATTTCCTTTTCTGCGTAAACAGCGGTGTAAGTAACGTCTGCCGTTGCAACGGGAAGGGTGTTTCCGGAATAAACGGTTACGCCGTTGTCAGCCGACCAACCCTTGAAGATGTATTCGGTTTTTTCGGTTGACTCTCTCGACGGGTTCGCGGGAGCGTTGACAACCTTTCCGTGTTCAACCTGTCTTGAAGCAATCTTTTCGCCGTTGTAATCAACGAAGGTGATTGTGTAATAGGTCTGAACATCCGTTTCGTCTTCGGCAAAAGCGCCGACGCTTACAGCCGAGAAAAGAACAAGGACTGAAAGCAAAACTGCAATAATTTTCTTCATACTGGATATCCTCCGTTTCGATAAAATGATTATGGTGCTATTACACCATTACAACTGAATTATAATGTATCTGTGAACGTTTGTCAACGAAAATATTGAAAAAATATTGCAATTTATTTATTTTCAAAATTCTTTGAAAACGCGCAGATAAGTTCCGCGGCCTTTTCCGTTCCGCAGGAGCTGTTGATCATCAAATCGTAGTTTTCTCTGCTTCCCCAAACGCGGCCGGAAATGTTTTTGTAATATGAACTTCTTGCGCTGTCCGCGCGGCGAATGCTCTTTTTTGCTTTTTCGCGGCTGTCGCCGTAATTTTTCATGATGCGTTTGACCTTTGTTTCTTCGTCCGCATAAATGAAAACTCTCAGAAGATTGGGGTTCGATTTGAGAATGTGATCGGCTGCCCTTCCGACGATTACGCAACTTCCGTTTTTTGCAATTTTCTGAATAATTTTGTTTTGCGCGGAAACTGCGTGCTCAACAACGTGGGTGCTGAGATAAAGGTCATAAAGTTGTTTTGAAGGGTCGCCTTCGTCGTTCTCGATGAATTCACGGGCAAGGCCGCTCTCTTTTGCGGCGAGGGCAGTCAGTTCTTTGAAGTAATACGGAATTTTGAGCTTGTCGGCAACAAGGCGGCCGATTTCTTTTCCGGAAGAGCCGTGCTCGCGTCCGATTGTGATTATTGTTCCTTTGAAAGACGGTTTGATGACCGGGTCGTCCGTTTTTTCAGTCTCGTTCGTCGGAACTTTTTTCCAAATTTTGAGCTGACGGAAATACATTATAAGGCCGACCGTGCCGGCGATTGTTTCGGAAAGCGGAAAGGCTATCCATGTGTAATCAAGGCCAAGGAGCGAAAAGGCCCAAAAAATCGGAATGAGGCAAAAGACCTGACGAAGGAGCGAAAGAAAGGTGCTTTGAACGCCTTTTCCGATCGCCTGGAAGAATGTCGGCGTCATAAGGCTGAAAACGGCGGGAATGAAGCAGGCGCCGATGATCGGAAACGCCGTTCTTCCGATTTCGTGAACTTCGGCGCTGTTTGAAAAAATTGAGATGAGAAAATCAGGGAAGAAAACGAAACCGATGATTCCGAAAATCATAAATGCCGCCGAAATCAAAAACGCCGTATTCATTGTTTTTTTGCAACGGTCAAATTTTTTTGCGCCGCAATTGAAACTGATGACCGGAACAATGCAGGTTTCAAGCCCGATCAGCGGAATGAAGAAAAAGCCTTGAAGTTTATAGTAAAGACCGAGAACCGTGACCGCAGAGTCCGAAAACGATTTGAGAATGATGTTCAGAGCGAGAATATAGACGGTGTAAAGAAGCTGCATGAAAATTGACGAATAGCCGAAAAAGTAAATCCGCTTGATATAATGGAAAAGTTTTTTTGAAGCGGGAATTTTTTGGACGGCGCCGAACGAAACGATGAGTGCCGAACAAAGCTGACCGATTACGGTTGCAACGGCCGCACCGGCAACCCCCATTTTCGGGAAAAAGCCGATTCCGAAAATCAAAAGCGGATCAAGAACAACATTGACCGCGGCTCCCGTAATCTGAGCCGCCATCGGACGGCGCATGTTTCCGCGAGCCTGATGGATTTTTGAAAAGCAGCCTTCAAGAAAAACGCCAATGCTTCCGATGCAAACAATGTTTCCGTAAGTTACGGCATATTCGATTGCTTTTTCGTCCGTTGCGCCCGTTTTGACATAAGACGGCATAATCAAAAACGAAACGAGGGCAAAAACCGCCCATGTTGCCAAAGCGAGAAAAAGCCCGGTTCCGGCAGAGCCGACGGCGTCCTCTTTTGAGTTTTGAGCATATTTTCTTGCCATATAAGTGTTCACGCCGACACCGGTTCCGACCGCAAGAGCAATCATTACAAGCTGCATCGGATAAATTACCGAAAGAGCAGTCAGAGCTTCGTTTGAAAATTTTCCGACGAAAAAGCTGTCAACAATATTATAGAGCGATTGGATGAGTTGGGCGAGCATTACGGGCGGAGCAATTTTTAACATGATTTTTCCGATTGATTCGGTTCCGAAATAATCGTTTTGAAGCGTTTTCTTTTTCAAGTTTCCACCTCCCGGAAGATAATAAAGATTATACTATTCGGCTTTTTTTCGGTCAATAGTTTTTTGATAATCGGTCAAAGAAGGCTGCAATTCTCACGGCTTTACATTTTCGTTAATTTATGGTAAAATACAAACTGTATAAGCGAATTTGCGCTTATTTTGCCAAGAAAACATAAACCACCTGAAAGGGGAAAAAATAAGAATGAACAAAAAGATTCTCATCGCGGGCGCCGGCCACGGAGGACTCATTGCAGGTGCGATTCTTGCCGAAAAAGGCTATGACGTTACCGTATACGAAAGAAAAATAAAAGATGAACTCGGCTATGATTGGGAAGACTCGGTTGAAAGAAAAATTTTCCGTGAATGTTCCCTTCCCGAACCGGACGAAAGCCAATATAAACCCGGAACAAGCATGAAATTTTATAATCCGAACCTCAAATCCTCAATCACCGTCAATCCGACGGGCGAAGGCTCGATTATGATTGAAAGAAAGTATCTTTACAAGATGCTTCTCGACAATGCCGAGGAAAAGGGCGTTCGCTTCGTTTTCAACACGGAAATTCTTGCCCCGATTACGGATGGACTGCGTGTTATCGGCTTCAAAACTTTTGACGGCGACGTTTTCGGCGATCTTGTCATTGACGCGGCCGGAATCAATTCACCGATAAGAAGAGGTCTTCCCGTTTGCTGCAACGTTGACCGCGATTACGATTACGGCGAATGTTTTTATGCGTACAGAGCGTATTTCGACAAACTTCCCGCAAAGGAACCGGACGTTCCGTATGAAGTTTTTCTCAAGCCTTACGGTGACAAGGGAATTTCATGGGTAATCACCGGAAAAGACGAGGTTGACGTTCTCATCGGAAAAATGCTTCCGCTTTCAAAGGTTCAGCTTGAAGAAGAGCTTGAAAAAATGAGAGAATTCAGCCCTCAAATCGGTCATAAGGTTCTTCGCGGAGGCTCCGTCGGCCAAATTCCGGTTCGCCGTCCGCTTTCGGTAATGGTCTGCGACGGTTATGCCGCAATCGGAGACAGCGCATATATGACGCTTCCGATGACAGGCTCGGGAATTTGCGCTTCAATGCGAGCCGGAATGATTCTTGCCGAAACCGTTCTCAATGACAAAGAAGGCGAATTCTCCGCAAAAACCCTTTGGGATTATAACAGAAAATATATTCTTCACTACGGACTCAACTTTGCGGCAATCGACATTCTCAAAAACATCCTTATCTGCATTGACACCGAAGGAATCAACTTCCTTTTCGACAAGGAAATTATCACCGAAAGCGATCTCAGCTTCGGAAAGGGACAGGGCGGAAACATGTCGTTTTCCGACATTGCGTCAAGAGCCGTCAAGGGAATCGGAAATCTTCCCGTTCTTCTCAGAACCGCCGGCGCACTTTCAAAAGGCGACGCCGCCAAAAAGGTATATAAGGAGATTCCCGAAAAATATGACGAGGCCGCGGTCCTCAAGTGGAAAGCCGACGTCATTAACGCAACAACTTTTATGGTGAGATGAAACCCTTTAAGTAAATATTAAGCAGCCGCAGAATAATTGATAATCACAAAGCCGGGCGACGCATCGCTTTTCGGTTGTTCTGCGATTGCTCCGGGCGTATCCGTCCTTTTGAAAAAGGAAAACGGATCCGTCCCGAAACTTTCTGAATATTGGGGATTGTTTATGCATAATAAAAAGTATGTTAAAGAAAAGCTTGTGCTTTATGTTTTTAAAATTCTGATAACTGCGGTTTATACCTGGTCAATGTACCGTTGCTGGGTGCAGTATTTCAACCCGAACATTCCGACGCCGTTCTTCCGGTTCGGTAACTACTTCCTTGCCGTACTGATTGTTTTCGTTTATATCACGTTCGTCAAAGTTTTCGGCGGCTTTCAGGTCGGAACAGCAACGCGGTCGGATTTGATTTTTTCTCAGATTATTGCGATTGCGTTTTTGCAGGCAATGAGCTACATTGTTTTTTCGCTTTTGAGTTACCGACTCGTTTCGCTCGTTCCGTTCATAATAATGTTCCTTGCGTTTTCTGCGTTTTCGGTGCTTTGGGTTTTTGCGGCGGACTTTGTTTATTACAAAATCCACGCAACGAAAAGGACGGTTGTTGTTTTCAACAATGTTGATTCTTATATCTCGCTCAAAGGAATCCGAAAACTTGAGCGGAGGTTCAAAGTTGTGCGTACTCTCAACTCGGAAAAAACGTCGCTCGAAGAACTTTTTGAAATTCTTGAAAACGCAGACGCGGTTTTTCTTTGCGGCGTTCCGTCGGATTACCGAAACGAAGTTGTGAAGTATTGCATTGCGGAAGGAAAGGTCG
>JAUNFH010000050.1 GCA_030525185.1 Clostridia bacterium | reverse complement strand
CGCGGGTACTGATTAGGCGGCATATTGGAGGTATTTAAACGTGAACGAAAACAAAATCAATATCGTCCTTGATTCGGTTGAACCGACCGACGGCGCAAAAGAACGAATGTACAGCAATATAATGAAAAAAGCAGAACAACAAAAAGCAAAAGCCGAAGAACCCGTTCAAAAACCGAAGGCAATCCGATATATCGCACGTTATGCTTTGCCGATTGCCGCATGTTTCTGCCTTATCGTTTTGGGCATTACCCGATTTTTCCCCGCAAAAGCGCCGACAGAACCAAGCGAAAACAATGTTCTCGGCGGCAACCCGTTTGTTGCGGTCCAAAGCGCGGACGATTTCAAGCCGCTTTCAATAACACTGGACGCTCCCGAGGGAGCAAAGGAAGTTTCATACGCAATCATTGACGGCCAAATTGCAGACGTGAGTTTTACTTTGAACAAAAAAAGTTTTACCGTTCGTGCTTCGGCTCAGAATGGTGACTTTTCCGGATTAAACGGCGAAGTGACTTCAACCGAAACAATCGACGCAAAAAACAATGCCGTACTGACCGTGATTCAAACTGACATCGGCACTTATTACAAAATCACATGGACAAACGGAAAAATCAACTGCTGCCTTTTCGGAACCGACGGTGCGGACAAGTCGGAAACAACAGCCGTCTATGAAGCGGTAAAAAAATAACATCAATTTAATATCAGAAATGTCGGAAAAATTTTTCAGGTTTTTCCGACATTTTTCTTTTCTCGGTCGTTATATATATGAACGCAAACGAAAAAGGCTGTGCGCAGGCCGCTTTTCGACGCGAAAAAAATTCGATCAAAAGGAGTATATAACAATGAAAAAAGTATTGGCATTAATTCTTGCGGCGGTTCTTGTTTTAAGCTTTGCCGCCTGCACAAAAAATTCAGACAACAAACCTTCAAACAATAAAACCGACGTCACGCTGACGCCGGAAGAAATTGAAAAGAAAATTGCCGACGCCGTCGGAAAAGACAACTATCTCTGCGACACCGATATTGACAAGGATATGCTTAAGAATGTCTATCAGTTGGATCTTTCACAGGTTGAAAGCTATGTTGCCAAACAGAATTCCATTGCAAGCGTCAATCCGGATACCGTGATTGTTTTGAAAGTTAAGGACGGCTATGCCGACTCGGCGGTAAAAGCGTTAAACGAAGGCTTCGGTCAGATCGTTGATTATATTCGCCAGTATCCGTTCGGCACCGCAAAAGTTCTCGGCGGAAAGATTTACAAGGTCGGAAACTACGTTATCTATATCATCGCAGGAAAAAGCTATGAAGGCGAAAACAGCGAGGAAGAATCAAAACTTGCCGCTTCGGAATATGAAAAAATCGAAGCCGTTATGAAGGACATCTTCGGTAATGTTCCCGAAAACCTTGCCGTTGTTCCGAAAGATGACGAAAACGAAAAAGGCTTTGACTTTTCCGACGACTCAAAAGAAAATTCCGACACTCCCCTCCTCGGCGGCTGATAAAGTATGGTTTTTTCAAGTTTAACGTTTTTGCTTTGGTTTTTGCCCTGCGTACTGATTGTGTACTTCGCAGTACCTAACAGATTCAAAAACACGGTTTTGTTTTTGTTCAGCCTTTTGTTTTATGCGTGGGGCGAACCGGTTTATGTCGGACTGATGGTTTTTTCAACCGTTCTTGATTACTGCTGCGGCAGGGCGGTTGATAAATATCGCGGAACGCCGAAAGCAAAAATAGGGCTGCTTGTCTCCGTAATCGTAAATTTAAGTTTGCTTTGCCTTTTTAAGTACACGGACTTTCTTATCGGAACAGTAAACAGCGTCTTTGGCATCGGTATTCCGCTTTTGAACCTTCCGCTTCCGATCGGAATTTCATTTTACACTTTTCAAACGATGAGTTATACGATTGATGTTTATCGCGGCGATGCAAAAGTTCAGAAAAACATAATTTCTTTCGGCGCTTATGTTTCGCTGTTTCCGCAGCTCATTGCCGGACCGATTGTGCGCTATCAGACCATTGCCGACCAAATTGACGAACGCACCCATTCGTTTGACAAATTCGGCGAAGGCGTAAAGCGTTTCGTCTGCGGACTTGGAAAAAAGGTTCTTCTTGCAAACAACATCGGTATTTTGTGGAGCGAAATTTCAAAGGAAAGCAGCCTCACCGTCCTTTCGGCTTGGCTCGGAATCATTGCTTTTTCGTTTCAGATTTACTTCGATTTTTCCGGCTATTCGGATATGGCAATCGGTCTCGGAAAAATGTTCGGTTTTGATTTTCCGGAAAACTTTGATTATCCGTACATTTCAAAAAGCATCACCGAGTTTTGGCGAAGATGGCACATCTCAATGGGAACATGGTTCCGCGATTACGTTTACATTCCCCTCGGCGGAAACCGAAAAGGGCTTGCGATTCAGCTTCGCAACATTGCCGTTGTGTGGCTGCTCACCGGTTTTTGGCACGGAGCAAGCTGGAACTACGTTCTTTGGGGCGTGTTTTACGGCGTTATCCTAATCATCGAAAAATTCTTTCTTTTGGAAAAACTCAAAAAAACGCCCGCTTTTGTCTGCCATATATATTCGCTTTTGTGCGTCGCTGTCGGCTGGGTGCTGTTCGCCTTTGAAGATTTCGGCGCGGGAATCGAATATCTTAAAGCAATGTTCGGTCAGGCGGTTTTCTGCGATTCTTCGGCGCTTTACCGTTTGCTGTCATATTTTCCGCTTCTTCTTCTGTGCTCCGTTGCCGCCACACCGTTTGGAAAAAAGCTTTATCAAAAGCTCAACGAAAAACGCGGCGAAGGATTTATGGCGGCCGCCGATATTACGGGGGCTGCGGCTGTTGCTGTGCTTTCCGTAACCTATCTCATCAGCGGTTCATATAATCCGTTTTTATATTTCAGATTTTAATTTTGGAGGTAACAATAATGAAAAAATCAATTTTTAAACGCTTCGCCGTTCTGTTTATGGCGCTTCTTATCTGCACTTCGTCCGTTCCGGTTTTTCTTGCCGCCGACGAAGATAATATTCCGAACATTTCCGACGACGCAATTGTGATTGCTCCCGCGCCCGGAAACACCGATGACGACTTGGTAATCTTGCCCGCCGATAAAAATGACGGAAGCATCACAACGATCAAAACGCAGTCAAAATATAAAATTACAATTTCCGAAAGCGAATTCATCTTCGACGGAAAGGTTAAGACTCCGTCAGTCACCGTTAAAAATCCGAACGGAAAAAGACTTAAAGAAAATAAGGATTATACCGTCAAGTATTCCGCAGGAAGAAAAAAGGTCGGAAAATACACGGTAAAAGTTACAATTAAAAACAAAAAAGCGGAAACGGTCAAACTTCATTTCTATATTCTTCCGTCAAGAACCGCAAAACTTTCCTTCTCCTGGGCGCCGAGTGCAATCAAAGCGAAATGGAGCAAGGTTCAGGATGCGAACGGCTACAGAGTCTGCCTTTTTAAAGACAACAAACTTGTTAAAAAAGCTTTCACAAAAGAGCTTAGCTGTAAATTTTCTTCGCTTGAAAAACTTACCGAATACAAAATCACCGTCACCGCTTTTGCAAAAATCGACGGCAGTGTAATGCTTTCGCCGGTTTCAAGAAGTGCGGTAACCGCAACTTCGACCGAAGCGCCGAAACTTGAAAAAGGTTTGCCGCTTGATACGTTCAAAGTTGCTTCGCTCAAATGGAACTTTCAAAACGATGCCGACGGATATATTATATATATGTCCGAAGGCAAGAACAAGCCTTTCAAACCGGTTTCAACTCTTGACGGAAGATTCATGCGTTGGTGCCTTGTCAAGTGTGAAAAAGTTGATTCGCTTTCGTTCAAGATCAGATCATACAGAACGGTCGGCGACGAAAAAGTTCTTTCTCCGTTCAGCAACACGGTAACATTTTGATCGTATGTTCCTCACAATTCGTACAAGTACAAATTGTGAGATGGACAAAATTACCGTCACGCCTTGTCGGCTACAGCAAGGTTCTCTGTGATTTTCCTCATCTTCTTGTAGCCGGGAAGGCTATGGTAATTAATGAAAAACAAACTGCTTTCGGTCTTTTTCTGTTTTCTTCTTGCGGCAGGCACAATTTCCGGAATAATTGTTCCGGATAAATATTACTCCGAAACAGAAAAACGAACGCTTGCTCAGAAAAGTTCAATTTCGCTTTCCGATTTTAAAAGCGGAAAAACCGGAACGGAAATCGAAAACTATCTTTCCGATCAGTTCCCTTTACGCAACGGCTGGATTTCTCTCAAAACGCTGACCGAACGTTTTTGCGGAAAAACGGAAATTTCCGGCGTATATTTCGGTAAAGACGGTTATCTGATTGACAAATTCACAGCCTATGACAAAACGCAATTTTCAAAAAACGTTGCCACGCTCAAAACGTTTTCGGAAAAAATGAAAAAAGCCGGCGTTCCGACGCAGACAATGCTTGTTCCGACAGCGGCACAGATCCTTTCAAATAAACTTCCTCACTGTGCGCCGAACCTTGACCAAAAGGCACTTCTTGATTATGCAAAGTTGCAGGGACTTGACACCGTCAATGTTTTTGACGTTCTTTCGGAGCACCGAAAGGAGTACATCTATTACAAAACCGATCACCATTTCACAAGTCTCGGCGCATATTATTGCTATGCCGCGTGGCTTCAGGCGCAGGGTAAAACGGCAGAGCCGCTTTCCGCATGGCAAAGTCAAGACCTTTGCAACAACTTTCGCGGAACGACATATAACAAGGTGAATTATCCGTTCGCCGCAAGCGACACAATCACCGCGTATTACAAAACGCTCAAACATGCCGTGAATTACAACAACGGAAACTATATGACCGATTCGATTTATGAGCGAAAATATCTGAGCGGAAAAGACCAATACGCAGTTTTCCTCAACTCGAATCAATCGACAACGGTTGTCAGTGGCGGCGGAAAAGGAAAGCTTTTGATTATTAAGGATTCCTACGCCAACAGCTTTGCTCAGTTTGTGATTGACGATTACGCCGAAACGCATCTTATTGATCTGCGCTTTTTCAAGGACTCGGTTTCGGATTATGTGAAAGAAAACGGAATTACACAGGTGCTTGTGCTTTACAACATTCCGAACTTCGCTTCGGACAAAAGTGTCTGCAAGGTGATGTGACGCAGAGAGTAAAACTAAAAAACGTTTATATCAAAAATGAACTGTGACAAAACGAAAAATCTGTCACAGTTCATTTTTGTTGTTTGTCTTGTGAAAATCAAAGGGGTGATATCGGTTTTCATTCTATTTGAGATATATTCAACAAGGTATTCCGAAGCTGTTTCAAAGACGATTTAAATCAGTTTTGCTTTTTTAAAGTATGAAATATATGCTTCAAGAAGTTCGGCATCCATCGGCGGACATTCGATTCCCGTTCCTTCAAGCGCCGTTCTCGTGTTAAACATATCATAAATCGGCTGTTTTTCCATGTGCCGTGTTATTATATCGCCTTCTCCGCTGTCATCAAACATGCAGGAAAGAATTTTCAGTGCGTTTTTTGCAAGTTTGCTTTTTTTGAGCGCCTGTTTCCAAAGCGGATACGGCACGGGAACAACAAACTTCTTTGACCGATAAATCGCTTTGAGAAGCTCCGTTGAAGAACCGATTCGCGGATTGATGATGTTGAAAGCTTTGTTGCGGTTCGTGCTCATGAAAGCGATGTGAACGATTGCGGCGCTGACGTAATCAACCGGAGTGAAATTGAGCGGCATTTCAACAATCGGAACCGCCTTCATCTGGATACAGCCGATTATCATTCGGCTTGTGAGGTCGCGAACCGCCCAAATTCCGTCCTCCTTTGTTCCGGTGATGTCACCCGGGCGATAGATCTTTGCGCAAACGCCCTTTTCCTGCGCCGCACGGACAAGTTTTTCCGAAACCCACTTTGTTTCGGAATAGCCGAGAAAGTAACCGTCCGGCGATTCAAGTTCATCGTTTTCAAGTGCATTTTTTCCGAAATGACTCGGGTTGTCATAAACACTGTATGAAGAGATGTAATTAAAATACTTCATTTTTTTGTTTACCGAAAGGCGAAGCGCTTCAACCGTTGAGGAAACGTTCGTTTTTTTCATTGCCGAATATGGATAAAGAAAGTTGAGCACCGCACCGCAGTGAAAAACCATGTCGGTTTTTTCCGAAAGGTCGTTCCATTCCTCGTCATTTACACCGAAATGCTTTTTTGAAAGGTCGCCTTTGACGGCAATAATACGGTGTCTGAAGCTGTCCTTCCAGCAGTTATAGGAAATCATGTTTGACTTGATTCTGTCGAGTCCGTCATACTTGTTGACGCAGCGGACAAGGCAGTAAACCGTTGTTTCGCCGTTTTTGTTCAAGAGGTCACGAACAAGGAACGCACCCAAAAAGCCGGTTGCTCCGGTGAGAAAAATATTTTTGCAGCCGCTTTCATCGGTTTCGTAATTTCCGCAAGGATTGATGTCGTCGGGAAGGACGGCTTCCTTCCTCAGGTCAACTTCGGAAAGCTCCGCTTCTTCCTCCTGGGACTTTGTTTGAGATTCGAGGACAAGCGCGGAAATTTTTTCGGGCGTCGGATGAAGCAGAACCTCACGCGGATTGAGTTCAACTTTGAACTTCTCTTCGGCGGCTGAAATCACCGTCATGATTCCGAGTGAATCACCTCCGAGATCAAGAAAGTTTGATGTTTCAAAAACCTCTTCCGTTTTTAGCTCGTCTTTGAAAAGGTCAATAATAAGACTTTTGACTTCGTTTTCCGTTACTCTGTTTTCGGTCATCATGCAGTCTCCTTTTTCGCGTAATTTCTTTTAATTTTCAGTGTTGTCGTTTTCGGAAATTCGGTATCTCTGAATTTGATTTTTGCAACGTGCTTGTATGCCGAAGCACCGGTGTTATAGCTTTCAACCGCATCTTCAATGAGGCTTTTTGCGTCCGGATAATTTTCCCCGTCCGGGAAGAACTCCGCCGCAATTGCGCCGTTTTCTTCATAAACGAGAACCTCCTTGACAAAGTCGTGGCGCGCAAGTTTTTCCTCAATCTCTTCGGGGGAAACGTTCTTTCCGTTTGCAAGAATGATGAGGTTCTTTTTTTCTTCCGGTAATGTACAAAAAGCCGTCCTCGTCAAGCCTTCCGTAATCTCCGGTTTTGAACCAGCCGTTTTCAAAAGCTTTTTCGGTTTCCTCCGGGTCGTTGTAATAACCGACCATAACGTTGTCGCCTTTTACATAAACCTCGCCGATTCCGTCGCTGTCGGGCGAGGCAATCATTATGCGGTTGCAGGGAAGCGCCTGACCGCAGGAGCCGAGACGGAAGTAATCGTTGCGGTTAACCGTGACGACGGGCGAACACTCGGTGATTCCGTAACCGTTAATGACGTTGATTCCAAGTTCGTAAAGTCCTTTTTGATAAACCGGGTCAAGCGCGGCGCCGCCGCAAATGATTGTTTCAAGCTTTCCGCCGAGGTTGTCGATAACCTCCTTGAAAAGCTTTCGTCTGATGTCGATTCCGTGGGACAAAAGCATATTGCTGATTTTTATGCCTTTTCGCAACGTTTCGGCTTTTCCCTGCTTTTCCGCCGTTTTCCAAATTGTTTTGTAAATCATTTCAATGACAAGCGGAACGGCCGAAAAGTTTTGAGGCGAATACTTTTTGAAGTCACCGACAACGTCCTTGAGATCGGAGCAGATGTAGCCGTATGCGCCCATGAGAAACGCCGCGAAAAGCGCCGAAGCCCACGAAAACGTGTGATTGAACGGAAGGACGATTATTGCGTTGCTTGCCGTTGTGCATTGGCAGGTTGAAACAACGTCCGACGTCAGATTTCTGTGAGTAAGCATAACTCCCTTGCTTTTTCCGGTTGTTCCCGAGGTAAAAACAACGCAGGCAAGGTCGTCGGGCATAACCTTTGCGTTGATGTAATCGGTATAGCCGTTGTCAAGAAGGTCTTCTCCCTTGAAAACACATTCGGGAAGGGACGACATCGGAATATAATGCCCGATTTTCATTCCGGAAGTCTTTTTGAATTCTTCAATAACGTCGCTGTATGTTTCGGAATATATAATCGCTTTACATTCGCAGACTTTCACAAACTTTGAAAGATCTTTTGCCGGCATCTCCTTGTCAAGCGGAACGCAAACATTTCCGCCGTTCAAAACGGCGATGAAGGAAAAGAACCAGTTATAAGAATTTTCGCCGAGAAGCGCAATTTTGCAATCCTTCAACCCAAGCGAAAAAAGATAAGAGCCGAGTGCTTTTGAATCGCGGTCAAATTCGCCGAACGTTTTTGAACGGACGCTGTTTCCAACCTTGTAATCAACGAGCTTTTTTTCGCCGTTTCCGGAAACTCCGAAATCAACAAGTTCTTTAATTGTTTGAACGCCGGGCATTTCATAATACGGATAAGGTTTGTTCTTCATAATTACCATAGCCTTTCCGGCTACAAAATCAATAAAACATTTCATTTATGCCTTGCTGTAGCCGTACAAGACACAATGACAATTTTGCTTATCCCGAAAAATTGCCTAAAAATTTAAAAGGTACATAACGGGCATAAATTCCGGAACATCCGGTTTTTTCACCGCTTGCTTTGGAACCGTTGGATATATTTTTACCCGTACATTTAAAAGACGTGTAAACAACTTTTAAAGCGAAAATAAACTCATACCGATTTATACCGCAAAAATCAAAAATCCCGCAAATCCTTATGATACAAGGATTTGCGGGATTCTTGCAGGCAGGCGGATTGTTTTCTCACCTCAGAGACTCACCTTAATCCGCCACCGGCGGCGGTGAGCCTCTTCGCCCCGGCACGCGCGTGCCTCGGGTTCCGATGCTTTTTGCAAAAAAGAAAAAGCACCGAAAAGTCGGTGCTTTCTTTGGCAGGGGCAGAAGGACTCGAACCCTCGGCACGCGGTTTTGGAGACCGCTGCTCTACCAACTGAGCTATACCCCTATATTAAAATCAAATCATTCTGGTGGGCCATCAGGGACTCGAACCCCGGACCGACCGGTTATGAGCCGGTTGCTCTAACCAACTGAGCTAATGGCCCATGTCGTTTTGCTGACTTTGGAAGTATACCAAAATAATCAAATTTTGTCAAGCCTTTTTGACAATTTTATTGAAATTAAAATTAAATTTTAAAAACCACAGCCTTAAAGCAGTTCAAAGCGGTTTTTTTGAAACTTTATCATGCCCTCATCGCGCATTTTGCAAAGTTCCGCAGACATTGCGCTTCGGTCAACCGAAAGAAAATCCGCAAGTTGCTGGCGGTTGAACGGAATTTCAAAAGCGGCGTTTTTTTGCCTTTTTGCTTCCTCGGACAAATATGAAATCAGCTTTTCGCGCGTTGAACGCTTCGACATGTGACCGAGCTTTTGAACAAGTTTTCTGTTTCTTTCGGAAATTTCATAAAACAGATTTCGGATAACGAGCGAATGAAACCGGCACCCAGAAGGACAAGTTGTCATAAGTTTTTTCACGTCAAAAAAGATAACGGTGCTTTCCTCAACGGCAACAACGTCATTGAGCACAGGACCGCTTTCCGGAACGGCATACGCTTCGCCGAACATTTCTCCGACCGAAATGCTTCCGAGAATGCTTCGGTTGCCCCAGTAATCCTCATTTTGAATATGAAGTTTTCCTTCGACAAGAATCGGTATTCTTTCAAGCTCTTCGCCTCTGAAAAGAACATACTCCCCTTTTCCGTACCTTTGAGCTTTTGCACCAAGGCAGCCGAGCATAGCCTTCAGCTCGTCCTCGTTCACTCCCGAAAATATTTTTGTGTTTTTTAAAATCCCAATATATTCTTCCATACAAACCGCTTTCCGTTGTAAAAACAACCGATTTCTTTTTCTTAATGTACTATAATTTCACCGTAAAGTCAAGCGACTTTAATAAGCGACGCAAAGGAAGGTGATTTTTTGAAGCCGAAAATCAGAATCACTCTTGTTGACCGAAAAGGGAATTTTCCGTGCCACAGAGGTCATCGAGTCGGTGACAGCTTTGATTATGACACGGAAAGAGGCGAGCTTTGCCCAATGGCTCTTCACGCTGCCTTTCCTTTCATAGATATCATCCGCTACGGCGGTGAACCGCCGAAATCAAGTTGCGGAGAAATCCGCTTCTGCTGTCCGGACAGCGACGTTATAAACATTTTTAAAATTGAAAAGGAGTAACTTTTATGATCAGAAAAATTATCAAAATCGACGAAGAAAAATGCAACGGTTGCGGTCTTTGCGCCAAAGCCTGCCACGAAGGCGCAATCGAAATGATTGACGGAAAAGCAAAACTCACCCGTGAAGATTACTGCGACGGGCTCGGAGACTGCCTTCCCGCTTGTCCAAAAGGCGCAATCACCTTTGAAGAACGCGAAGCTCCGGCATACAACGAAGCCGCCGTTGCCGAATCGAAAAAGAAAAAAGAACCGCTTCCCTGCGGCTGTCCCGGAACAAAGTCAAGGGCAATCAAAAGAGAGCCTTCCGAAACAACCGAAAAAGAAACGGCCGAAATTAAAAGCCGACTTTCGCAATGGCCGGTTCAAATCAAGCTTGTTCCCGTAAATGCACCTTATTTTGAAAACGCAAATCTTCTTGTCGCCGCAGACTGCACGGCATATGCCTACGGAAATTTTCACAATGAGTTCATCCGAAATAAAATTACACTCATCGGTTGTCCGAAGCTTGACAGCGTCGATTACACCGAAAAACTCACCGCAATAATCGCAAACAACAACATCAAAAGCGTAACCGTTGTCAGAATGGAAGTTCCCTGTTGCGGCGGAATTGAAAACGCCGTCAAAAACGCACTCAAAGCAAGCGGAAAAATTATCCCGTGGCAGGTTGTCACAATTTCAACCGACGGAAGAATTATTGATTAAAACCGAAACGTATATTCAAAAACTCGACCGCACGTTACCGCGCTGTACTCCCCGCCGACTCATCTTCGGCGGGGTTGTTTGTTTGAGTGCCGCTTAAGTCGGCCTGCGTCCTTTAGTATTGTTAATTTTTTATTCACAACAAAGACACATTGTCTCTTTACTATAATGTTGACACAGATAATTTACCTTATAACCGAAAGGAAAGATAAAAAATGGTCGGAATCGGAAAATGGGCAATAAGCGTCAACACTCTCTTCTTCAAAGGAGACATTGTTTTTGAAATCAAAGAAAAGAACGGAGAATATGACATTGACTTCACTCCGCCGGAAAAATTCAAAAACGTCAGTTACAGATATTATGACCTTCACGAAGAAGGAAATGCGCTTTGCGGAAAAGGCGAAGTCTCTCTCCTTCCCGGAAAAGTCATTGAAGCGAGAGCAACCTTCAACGGAGACAAAATGACTTCTTCGGTAAAACTTCCCGTTTTCGGAAGCAAGACATTCACTTTGAGCGGAAGAAAAATCGGCTGAGACCCCCACATTAAAACAAAAGGCTTTGACGAAGCGTTTTCCGTTCGTCAAAGCCTTGATTTTTATTATATGCTTAATTACTCAATATCATAAATCTGCTTGAATTTTCCGTGGTTGACAATATGAACAAAGACGGAAATCGTGATAATCCCGACGGCGAGACCTGCGGAAATTCTTGCCGTCTGCTTGAGTGCCTCGGAAAAAAGGTCCATTTCACCGATGATGAAATAATACATCGTGTAATACAGCTTTCCTCCGGGAACAAGCGGAATTATCGAACAGGCAAGATAAGTCGTGTTCGGCGATTTCGTAACTCTTGCCATTACTTCGGAATAAATTGCGCCGAAAAGCGCCGGAAAGAGATTTTGAAAGAACTCATGGTCAAAATATTTCATACTGATTACATAAACCACGCAGGTAAGTCCGCCGCCGAGGGTTGCCCAAAGAATTCTGCTTTTTCTCACGCGGAAAAAGAGCGCAAATCCGCCGGAACCGACAAGACCAGAAAAAACAATTCTCAAAGCTTCGTTAAGTTCCATATTCAAACTCCTTTCAAAAGAAGGATCGGAACCGCGAAACCGCAGGCGATCGAGAGGGCAACAATGAGCGATTCAATCAAACGCATAAGACCGCTCATCACGTCGCCGCAAAGCATTTCACGAATTGAGTTGATAAGCATAAGGCCGGGAATAATCAACATTATGTCACCGATCATTATCATGTCGGCGTTGTCCGCAAAACCGATTCGGACAAAAAGAAGGGCAAAAAAACCGGAAAGCGCAGAGCAAAGAGCCGTGAAGAAGAGCCGGTTGATTCCCTTCGCCTTGATGAAAGCGTTCATGAGATATATCATCACGGCAATCGGAACCGAGGCAAGAGCGTCACGCCAACAGCCGCCGAAAAAAACGGTGAAAGACGCCGCGGCAATGCAGTTTCCGATGCAGGCGGAAAGACGAAAACGCTTTTCTTCGCTGTTGATTTTTTCAAGCTCGTCCCTTGCCGCCGAAACGTCCGGAAGCTCCGAACAGATTTTCCTTGAAAGCGCATTGAGCTGTTCAAGGCGGCCGAGGTTGTTTGAATAGGCATAAATCCGCCTTGACTGAGTGTAATCCGTTCCCTCGTCGTCAAAAGCGGTAACCGTCATCATTGAAATAATCGAAAAAACTTCAACTCGCTTCATTCCGTAAGCATAGCAGACGCGGATAATCGTTTCTTCAACGCGGTTCATTTCCGCTCCGCATTTCACCATGCTTTTTCCGAGATCCATCGCAAGGCTCAGAACCTCTCCGGTGCATTTTTTCGTTTCCTGCACTCTTTACTCCTCATTTCGTTAAGGGTTTGCTTTCTGATTATAATACGGCAAAAACTTCAAGTCAAGAGCAAACAAAACAATTCTTTTGCCCGTCGGTGCGAATATTTTTTCTTCGTTTGTTTCGGATAAATTTGTCTTAAAAATCTTTCCGATAATGTTGACAAAACGCGGCGATTGAAGTACAATAATGCTGTATGAACTGAACAATTTTGTGAGATATAATCTATGGAGATATGAGAATAGAGATGATCCCGTCAGTACACCGCAGGGGGAAGGTTTACCCTTCTTCGGTGGCGGTGGTGTTTTCTGTTCTCTTTTTTCTTAATATATAACTCCGGTTCATCAAAAGCAGACGGAGAAAACGTTGTCTGCTTTCAAGGCTCAAACCGAGAGCCGTTAATTTTAAGGAGGATACGAAAATGCCGGGAAAATACGTACTTGCCCTTGACCAGGGCACAACAAGCTCAAGAGCCATTGTTTTTGACAAGCACGGAAACATCATTGCAAAGGCTCAGAACGAATTTGATCAGATCTATCCGAAAGCCGGATGGGTTGAGCACGATCCGCTCAAAATTCTTTACAGCCAGATTACTTCAATCACCTCGATTCTCAATTCGGGTGACGTTGACGCAAAGGACATTGCCGGTATCGGCATCACCAACCAGCGCGAAACAACGATCCTTTGGGACAGAGCAACCGGAAAGCCGGTTCACAACGCAATCGTTTGGCAGTGCAGAAGAACTGCGGACATGTGCGAAAAAATCAAAGAAGACAAAGAGCTTTGCGATTATATCACCGCTCATACCGGCCTTATTATCGACGCTTACTTCTCCGCAACGAAAATCAAATGGATCATTGACAACGTTCCCGGCGTAAAAGCTCTTGCAGAAGCCGGCCAGCTCCTTTTCGGAACCGTTGAAACATGGCTCATTTGGAACCTCACCGGAGGAAGAGTTCACGTTACCGACTATTCAAACGCTTCGAGAACAATGCTCTTTGACGTTGACAAACTTTGCTGGGACGAATATCTTTGCGAAAAGCTCGGAATTCCGATGAACATTCTTCCGACCCCCGTTCCCTCAAGTCAGGTCTACGGTTGGGTTGCAGGCGGAATCATCGGCATTGAAGAACTTGAAGGCGTTCCCATCTGCGGCGCAATCGGCGACCAGCCGTCCGCACTTTTCGGTCAGGCCTGCTTCAAGCCCGGAATGGCAAAGAACACCTACGGAACCGGTTGCTTCCTTCTTATGAACACCGGAGACAAGCGCGTTGAGTCGAAGAACAACCTTCTCACCGGCGTTGCATGGAGCCTTGACGGAAAAACAACATATTCAATCGAAGGCAGTGCCTTCAACGCAGGTTCGGTAATCAAGTGGCTTCGTGACGAAGTTCAGCTCATTGACAGTCCGCGCCGTTGCGACGAACTTGCCGAAAGCGTTCCCGACGCAAACGGTTGCTATCTTGTTCCGGCATTCACCGGACTCGGCGCACCGTACTGGGACATGTATGCAAGAGGCTGCATCGTCGGTCTCACAAGAGGTGTTAACCGCGCCCACATTGCAAGAGCCGTTCTTGAAAGCATCACATATCAGATGACCGACCTTCTTGAAGCGATGAGCAACGACTCCGGAATCGAAATCGCCGACCTTCGCGTTGACGGCGGCGCTTCGGTCAGCAACATCATGCTTCAGATTCAGGCGAACATGGCTCAGACAAAGGTTGACAGACCCAAAACCGTTGAAACAACCGCTCTCGGCGCCGCATACCTTGCAGGACTCGCAGTCGGCGTTTGGGACAGCCTTGAAGACATTGAGGCCAACCGCGAAGTTGACAAGATTTTTGAACCGACAATGAGCCTTGAGGAAAGAAACAAGTGCTATGCCGGTTGGAAAAAGGCCGTCGGCAGAGCAATGGATTGGGCCGAAAGAGACTGAAAAAACAAAGGATGATAAGGGCTTTTGCCCTTTCACATAAAATTACAAATAATTTACAGGAGTGATAATTCATGGGTAAAGTAGTACTCGACTGGAAAACAGCCGAAAATTTCATTCGTGACGCATTCATCGGTGTAGGCGTTCCGGAAGAGGACGCAAAAATCGTTGTTGACGTCCTTCTTGAATCCGACAAGCGCGGAATCGAATCTCACGGATGCAACCGTTTTAAGCCGATTTACATCGACAGAATCAACGACGGCATTCAGAACCCCGTAACTAACTTTGAAGTCGTTAAGGAAACCGAAACAACCGCAGTTGTTGACGGTCACGACGGTATGGGTCA
>JAUNFH010000049.1 GCA_030525185.1 Clostridia bacterium | reverse complement strand
CTGCCGATGAAATCGAATGGTAAAGAGGTGAGGGCAGATGTTATTTAAAAAACTGTGGAGAACAATGGGTCTTTATAAGGCTCAGTTCATCTCAATGGTTATCATGATTGCCCTCGGCGTCGGAATGTTCGTCGGCTTCAACATGGAATGGAAAAGCATTGAGGGCGACACAATACCGTTTTTTGAAGAGACGGGCTTTGCGGACTTCCGTGTAATTTCGCAAAGCGGTTTTTCAAAAGACGACGCCGAAAACATCGCTTCAATCGACGGCGTTCAAAAGGCGGCTCGTTTTGTTTCGGTCAATGCCGACGTAAAAGAGCGCGACGGCGACAGCGTTGCACTCACCGTTACGGAAAAGGAAAACGTCTCCGGTGTCTATCTCGTGAGCGGCGAAAAATATGACCCAGAAAGCGAAAACGGCGTTTGGCTTTCGGATAAGTATGCCTCGGCGAACGACTTTTCGCTCGGCGATAAAATCACAATCGTTTATAACGGAATTGAATTTTCGGGCGTTGTCAAAGGTCTTGTAAAAAGCGGCGAACATATAATCTGCGTCCGCGACGAAAGCCAGCTTATGCCGGATTACACGACCCACGGCTTTGCTTATGTTTCGCCGAAGATGTATGAAAAAACGCTCGGCATGGCTTTCTATCCGCAAATCAACGTTGTTTCGGATATGACTAAAAAGGACTTCACCGAAGCCGCCGATAAAAAGCTTGAAAAAACCTCACTCATTCTTTCAAAGGATGAAAGCGGCGTTTACTCCTCCGTTCACGGCGAAGTTGAGGAAGGTCAGACAATGGGTTCGATTCTTCCCGTAATCTTCCTTCTCATTGCCGTTTTGACAATGGTCACAACGATGCACCGCCTTGCCGCAAAGGAAAAACAGCAAATCGGAACGCTCAAAGCGCTCGGCTTTAAGGACAGGCGAATTTTGGTTCACTATACGTCCTATGCGTTCATGATCGGTCTTATCGGTTCTGCGCTCGGAATCGGAATCGGTTACGGTATTGCGTGGTTCTTGATGAACCCGAACGGCTCAATGGCAACATATATCGACATTCCCGAATGGAAGCTTTATTTCCCCGGTTTTTGTTGGATTGTTCTTGCTTTGGTGCTTTTGGCACTCACCGTTATCGGTTTGTTTTCCGTCAAAAAGATGCTCAAAGGAACGGCCGCCGACGCACTTCGTCCGTACACACCGAAAAAGGTCAAACCGCTCCTTGTTGAAAAAACAAAGTGGTTCCATTCGCTTTCCTTCGGAACAAGATGGAATCTTCGCGACATTATGCGCCATAAGTCCCGCACGGCAATGAGCCTTATCGGAACGCTCTGTTGCACAATGATAATCCTTTGCGCTTTCGGAATGAGGGACACCATGAATTCGTTCCTTTCCGTTTATTACAACGATGCAACGAACTACGTTTCGAGAATTTATATTTCCGATTCCGCAACCGATGCCGAACGCGAAAAAGTCGCCGAAAAATATAACGGCGACAAAAGCGCAAGCATCAGCGTTCAAATCGGCGAAAAAGCCGTTTCGCTTGATGTCTATGACGTGAAGAACGACAAAGTCCGTTTTGTTGACGAAAACGAAGATTTCATCAAGCTTGAAAAAAACGGCGCCTATGTTTGCAAAAGAATTGCAAAAGAATTTTCGCTTTCCGTCGGAGACAGCTTTACCGTGAGTCCATACGGCTCGGACAAAGAATATAAGCTTACCGTTGCCGGAATTATGCGAAGTGTTTCCGAAAACATTGCGATAACTCCCGATTATGCGAAAGAAATCGGCCTTCCCTTCAGCTTCGACTCGGTCTATACCAACACCGAAAAAGCGGACATTGCAACCGACAAAACAATCAAAACGGTTCAGTCGAAACAGATGATCATGGATTCGTTCGATACTTTCCTTGAAATCATGAACCTGATGATTTATGTTCTCATTCTCGGTGCGGTGATTCTCGGCGTTGTTGTTCTTTACAATCTCGGCGTAATGAGCTATACCGAACGCTACCGCGAAATGGCAACGCTCAAGGTTGTCGGCTTCAAGGATTCAAAAATCGCAAAACTTCTTGTCGGCCAAAACCTTTGGGTCAGCGTTATCGGCGTTGTTGTCGGAATTCCGGTCGGTGCGGCGCTTCTCGATTACCTTTTGACGGCGCTTGCGTCCGAATATGAAATGAAGCTTGCAATTACACCGCTTACTTATATTTTGAGCGCAGTTTTGACTTTCGGAGTTTCCGTGCCGGTCAGCCTTATGGTTGCAAAGAAAAACAAAAAGATTGACATGGTTGAAGCACTCAAGTGCGCCGAATAATCAGCCGAAATAACGGTCAAGACTTTCCGAGATTTTGACCGAACGGTCATATTTCACAATGATATCGGAATATCGGCGAAGTTCGTCCGCCGAATGAATAAGACTGTCGCAGTCGTGAAGCCGCATTTGCTTTTCGACCGGCAGCGACAAAAAGTATCGGCGCGAACTCATGCTGTTGTTTATCAATTCATTAAGATTACCGTATCTCATCAAAAATTCTCCTTATAAACCAACAGGGGGTAATATTATGGTTAAAGAAACATTAAAAATTGAAGGAATGGCTTGCTCAATGTGCGAATCGCACATCAACGATTGCATCAGACAAAACTTTTCGGTCAAAAAGGTCACTTCCTCCCACGCAAAAGGCGAAACCGTTGTAATTTGCGAAAACGCTCTTGACGAAGAAAAACTCAAAAGCGTAATTTCGGCAACGGGATACGAACTCAAGGACGTGAAAAGCGAACCTTTTGAAAAGAAGGGCGGACTTTTCGGTTTCCTGAAAAAATGAGCGTTCAAAAAATGACTTGCGAAAAAGGCTGCTGCCTTTTCGGCGAAGAGGCGCAACTTGTTTCAAAAAGCGAGGACTGCGAGATTTATCGCCTTTCGGACGAAAGCGGCGAAGCAAAATTCACCGTCTATTCGGTTTTTCCCGGAATCAGCCTTATTTATAAGGATATCCATGCCTTTCGGTTTAATCCCGAACTTTTCAAAAACCAAAAACTTCTTGAAATCAACCATTGCCGCGAAGGACGGGCGGAGTTCTCTTTCGGAGAAAAACTTTGCTTTCTTTCACCGGGTGACATAAGCGTGATTTTTGAAAAGGAAAGGGGCCGTGAGGTGAGCTATCCTTTGAAACATTATCACGGGCTTTCGGTTGTGATTGACGCAAAAAAAGCGCCGCGGTGCCTTTCCTGTTTTCTTGACGACGTCAACGTTCGGCCGGAAAAACTGATTGAAAAATTTTCTTCCGAAAACGGAACGATTGCGCGTTCAAGTCCTGCAATCGAGCACGTCTTTTCGGAGCTTTATAACGTTCCGGACGAGATTAAAAAAGGCTATTTCAAAGTCAAGGTTCTTGAACTTCTTCTTTTTCTGAGTACACTTGAAATCACTGCGGAAGAAACGAAAAAGCACCTTGTTTCGCGTTCGCAGGCGGAACTTGCAAAAGATATATGCGAATATCTCAGTGAACGGATGAACGAAAAAGTTACGATTGAAGAGCTCGGCGAAGTCTTTCATGTCTGCTCGACAAGCATTAAAAACAGCTTTAAAGCCGTATACGGCGAAGCGGTATATTCATATATAAGAAACCTAAAAATGAAAACCGCGGCAAAAATGCTTCTTGAAACCGACCGCAGTGTTCTTGAAATTGCGGGTCTTTTCGGCTATGACAACGGTTCAAAATTCGCAAAGGCTTTTTGCGACGTGATGGGCAGAACGCCGCTTGATTACCGAAATTCAAACAAATGATTATTTGTCCGAACGGAGCTTTTTCCTTCCTTTTCGGAGCGGAAAAAGCTCTTTCGATCGGATATTATATATATGTAATCGTGATCAGTTATTTTTTTTGACATGCGGTTAGCGTATGCTAACCAAGCCGAAATCATTCACGAGTGCATTCTCCGTAAGGTAACCGCCCGTATAACGGGTGACGGGCGGTTACAATATAGTATGTGACATGAAGGGACGGTGACAAAAATGAGCGAAAAAATGTTGGTTGAAAATTGCTCGCCGACAATGGCCGGACTCAAAACGGGAAGCCTTTTTTCATGCGAATTCAAAAGCAAAAAAGAACTTTTGGAAAGTATCCGCCGTCTGAACGCGCGCCTTGTTCCGCGCGGAGTGAGAATGATTCCGGTGAAATTCACCGGCAACCGCGCGCTGATTTATATGTACCGTCCGAAAAAGCTTTCAACCGATCTTTGCGATTCAACCGCACTTTCGATCCTTTCAAAAAAGCTTTATCCGACCGAAAACGCACAAAGCTGCGTTGCGGAACTCATCAAAAGGCTCAACACGCAGGAAGAGTTTCCGCATGAAATCGGCCTTTTTCTCGGCTATCCGTCGGCGGATGTCGAAGGGTTCATCAAAAACAAGGCGAAGGGCGCAAAATGCGTCGGAACGTGGAAGGTTTATTCCGACGAAGAGAACGCAAGAAAGAAGTTTGCGCTTTATAAAAAATGTAAAAGAGTTTATGAGGCGGCCTATGAAAAACACAATTCGTTCGACAGGCTCGTCGTAAACTGCAAATAAAAATTTTCAAAGAGGTGTTTGTTATGAGCAAAATTGCTGTTGTATATTGGAGCGGCACGGGAAACACGCAGGAGATGGCTCTTGCCGTTTCCGACGGCGCAAAGGAAAAGGGAGCGGAAGTTTCGCTTTTCTCCGCTTCGGATTTTAACGATTCGATGGTTAACGATTTTGACGCATTCGCTTTCGGCTGTCCGGCAATGGGCGCCGAAGTTCTTGAAGAGGACGAATTTGAACCGATGTTTGAAAGCTGCAAAGCTTCGCTTGCCGGAAAAAAGGTTGCCCTTTTCGGTTCTTACGGCTGGGGCGACGGCGAATGGATGAGAACTTGGGAAGAAGACTGCGCGGCCGCGGGAATCAATCTTGCGTGCGAAAGCGTAATTTGCAACGAAGCACCGGATGACGGTGCGGTTGAGGAGTGCAAGGCACTCGGTGCGGCGCTTGTCTGAAAAAATTCCTTCTTAAAATTGACGGTAATCTCCAAAACATAAACTCCTATGAAAAAAGCGTTCCTGCGGCAGAGGGAACGCTTTTTCTCTTTTGCGGCGGAAAATCGAGCCTTTCATTTCTTAATTTTTTGTGTCAATTTTGCGTCGGATATTGATTAATTTTCAATCTGTGATAAACTGAAACCGTGAGCAAAACGAAGGAGGTCATGAAATTTGAAAAACAAAAAGAAAAAAAGCGGCGAAAAGGCGATAATCATAATTCTTGCCGCTTTGATTGTGATTTTTTCGGCCGTGACTGCGGTTGCGGTTATAAAGGCGAAAACGGACAAAAAATTCGATGAAACATCGTCTTCTCAAAGTCAAAGTTCTTCAAAAGACGAAGAGACTTCTGCCGCTTCGTCATCGTCCGAAAGCACGGGCGAAAACGCCGCGTCGGCGGAAAGCACGTCCGAAGAAAAAAGAACAAGCGAAAAGCTTTCGGTTGAAAACAACGTAACCTCGGAAAGCACGACGAAAAAGACCGAACCGAAACGCTCCGAAAGCGGAAGAATAATTGTTGACGTGAAAAGCGTTCCGTGGAACCTCATTGTTGTCAATATGGATCGGGAAATTCCGGAAGGATATGACCCTGAAACAAAAGAAATTCTTGACAGCGGATATGAGCTTGACGCAAGAGTTACTCCGCACTATGAAGAAATGTATCGCGCGGGAAAGAAGGACGGCGTAACGCTCACTCCGTTTTCCGGCCACAGAAGCTACGAACGCCAGCGCATCAATTACAACAACCTCACCGAAACCTATATGGCACGCTACGGCCTTGACAGAAAAGCCGCCGCAAAAAAGGCCGCAACGGTTATTCTTCCTCCGGGAACGAGTGAACACAACATCGGCCTTGCAATGGACATTTGCAATACTTATGATTCTTTTGCAAACACTGCCGAGTATGCGTGGCTTATGGAAAACGCATATAAATACGGCTTCATTCTTCGCTATCCGAAAGAAAAGGAAGATGTTACCGGAATTGTTTATGAGCCGTGGCATTGGAGATATGTCGGCGTCGAATACGCAAAAAAAATCAAAGACAGCGGTCTTTGCCTTGAAGAATATCTCGATTCGGTCGGAATCGCATACTGAAAAAATCAATACGTTTAAAAGTCGTTTTCGTTTTGAAAACGGCTTTTTTCTTTTTCCGTTCGGAAAAACCGAAGTGTTTTCAAAACGGAGTTAAGCCGAAAAAAATTTAAGGAAACAGTCCTTTTTTGCTTTCAAAAATGCACAACAAAAAGAGCCGAAACTTTTTCATTTTTATTTCTCTTTTCCCTTGACAAATTGTCTGTATACAAGTAAAATAAAACTACTTGGTGGGAAAAAGTGTCTATTGGGGGCAATTTTGTGTTAATGACACCGGATTTTTAATGAAAGTTGGTGACAATATGGGTTCGTTCGTCGGAACTTACGAGTATAATCTTGACTCAAAGAACAGACTTTTCGTTCCGGCTCCGTTCAAGGAACTGATCGGAAACACCTTTATTGTCAGAGCAAAACCCGGAAAATTTTCTCACATCGACTGCTTTTTCACCGAAAAATTCGAGGAAACCGTTGCGGCTGAAATCGAAGGATACATTAAAAACGGGCTTTCGCCGGATATGGCCGCCGCAATGGCGCGGACATGCTCGACGGCGGTTACCGTTGACGCGCACGGAAGAATCTGCATTCCCTCAAAAATTCTTGAACGCGCCCATATCACGAAAGAAAGCGTTTTTCAGGGCATGGGCGACCGCTTTGAAATTTGGAATTCGGAAATTCATAACGAGTATAACGATATGCTCGCCGAAGAGGCGGACAAGCTCTTTGAAGCTCAGATGGCCGAAAACCAGAAGCGTTATGAATACATGAGCGCAGGCTTCATGCTTGATCTTAAAAATACTTTCGTTAATAAATAAGGACAGGGCGGAAAAATAAATGGAATTTTCTCACATCAGCGTTCTGCTTTTTGAAGCGGTCGATTCGCTGAATATAAAAAAAGACGGCGTTTACGTTGACTGTACCGCCGGCGGAGGCGGCCACAGCGCCGAAATTCTCAAAAGGCTCGGCCCTTGCGGAAGGCTTTTTGCTCTTGACCAAGACCCGGAAGCGATTGAAACGCTCAATGAACGTTTTAAGGACGATGAAAGAGTCACCGTTGTTCGGACGAATTTTGAAAATATAAGAAGTGTTCTTCTTTCTCACGGCGTAACTTCCGCGGACGGTGTTCTTGCCGACCTCGGAGTCAGCTCTCATCAGCTTGACAGCGCGGAAAGGGGATTCTCTTTCCACAATGACGCACCGCTTGACATGCGAATGTCAAAAGAAGGCGCGAGCGCCGCAGACCTCGTCAATTCGCTTTCCGAGCGTGAGCTTGAAAGAATCATCAGAGTCAACGGCGAAGAAAAATTTTCAAGGAGTATTGCAAAAGCAATTGTCCGAGAACGTGAAAAAAAGCCGATTGAAACAACGCTTGAACTCGTTGACGTGATTAAAAGCGCAATGCCCGAAGCGGCAAAAAGAAATCCCGGCCACCCGGCGAGAAGAACCTTTCAGGCGCTCAGAATCGAAGTCAACGGCGAACTTGAAAAACTTGAAAACTCGCTTAACGAAATGTTTGAATCGCTGTCCGTCGGAGGAAGGCTCTCCGTGATTACCTTCCATTCCCTTGAGGACAGAATCGTGAAAAGAAAATTCGCTTCGCTTTGCGTCGGCTGTACCTGCCCGCCGGATTTTCCGATTTGTGTTTGCGGAAAAACGCCGGAAGGAAAGCTTCCGTTTAAATCGGTTCTTCCTTCGGAAAGCGAAATCGAAAATAATCCGCGCTCAAGAAGCGCAAGGCTTCGTAGCATCGAAAAACTGAAATAACATCCGAAAGAGCCGCCGCTCTTCCGGAATTTTTGGAGGAGAGAAGAAATGGCTGCTCAATTTGCATTTGATTATGATTTTGAAACGGATTTTTCCGGCTCAAACGCCGCTCCGGTCCTTGAACCGGAAAGAACACCCGAACCGCGGCATAACCTCAGAAAACTCAAAAAGCGCCGTCCCCGCAAAAGGGAGCTTGAACGCGCAAGCCACATCAAGGTTGCAAAGATTTTTGTTGTCATGTCGCTTGCAATTGCGCTCGCCGGTGCGTTTTGCAACAGCCTCGTTGCAAGAAACGAAAGCCGCGCCGCACTTCAATCGGCAAAAAAGGAACTTGCAATGTACAGCGACGAAAACGTTGTTCTTCAAAACAAACTTTCAAAGCTCGTCAGCGCCGAAAACATTGACAAAATCGCAACGCAAAAACTCGGTCTTGTGAAGATTGCTTCCGTCAACGAAACATACCTTGAAACCGAAAAAGAAAACGAGGTTCTTTTTTCACAAAGCAAGTAAAAATTGTAATATAAGTTAAATATCTTGATTTTCTGATGAATATACATTTATGAAAAATGTTGGAAAGGAAAGGTTTCTCCGGCTTTTTCTTTCAATCCAAAGGGGGCGGACGCATTGTCTTTTTCGGGTGATGCGGTCCGCCAAGTTTGGCATTAGGGGCAACGGACAACTTTTTTAAACTTTTTCAGGGAGGTTCTTATGGGCTTTTTAGATAAGCTTTTTGAAAAAAACAAAGTCAGAAAAAGAAGCGACCTTTCGTTTAAGAAAAGGGCAAGGAGCATTACGGCTCTCGTGCTTGCGCTTCTTTTGTTTTTGAACCTCGGAAGGGTTGGCTGGATTATGGGCGTTCACGGCGACGAGTACCGTTCGATCGCCGAAAAAAATCAGCTTTACGATACTCAAATCAAGGCTGTTCGCGGAACGATTTATGACAGCAATATGACGCCGCTCGTCACAAGTTCGTCCGCATGGATTCTTTGCGCCGATCCGGCCGAAATCAAAAAGAACTTCAAAAGCGACCCCGACGGCGACGAAATCACAAAAAAATTCATCGCCTATCTTTCAAAGAACATTGCGAAAATTCTCAAGGGCAAAACGAAAGAAATCTCGGAAAAACTTTCGGACACCGAAAAAACGTATATTCGTCTTGCAAAAAAAGTTGACGCAAACCAGCGTCTTTCGCTTGATGAACTTTTTTCCGAAAAATATGTTTACGGCCACACGGATTCCGGACGCGAAAAGACCGTGACGCCCCGTGCGTTCTTCTCTTATGAAAACGATACACTGCGTCTTTATCCGGAAAACAATTTTGCTTCAACGGTTATCGGGGTTACGGACTCGGACGGAAAGGGAATTTCCGGAGTCGAAACATATTACAACACCGTTCTCAGCGGAAAAGACGGACGTCAGGTTACGGCGAAAAACTCAATCGGCCAGGCGCTCGATTCAAGCTATGAGTCCGTTTTTGACGCAACTCAGGGCAACGGAGTTGTTCTCACAATCAATTCAAATATTCAGTATTACCTTGAAAACGCGCTCAACAATGCCCTTGAAAGCACAAAGGCGAAGGGTACTTACGGAATCGTTATGGAGGTTGACACGGGAAAAATTCTTGCGATGAGCAACAAACCCGATTTTGACCTCAACAACCCCCGTGAAATTGTTGACACAGAAACAAAAAAAGAACTCAAGGCCGCAGAGGGCAGCGAGGATTACTCGTCAAAGCTCACCGAAGCGCTTTTCAAACAGTGGAACAGCTATTGCGTTACGAATAACTACGAGCCGGGTTCAACCTTCAAAATTTTCACCGCAGCCGCCGCTCTTGAAGAGGGCGTTGTCAATCTCAATTCAACCTATACCTGCAACGGCTATTACAAGGTTGCGAACGACACGATTATTCACTGTGCAAAGGTTGAGGGTCACGGTTTTCAGACGTTCACTCAGGGACTCATGAATTCCTGCAACCCGTTTTTCATTGACCTCGGCCAAAAACTCGGCGTTCAGACATATTACAAATATTTTGAAGCTTTCGGTTTCACCGAAAGAACCGGAATCGACCTCACGGGCGAAAGCTATCCCGTTTATCACAAGCTTGACAAAATGGGAATCGTTGAGCTTGCGAGTACGTCGTACGGCCAGTCGTTCAGAGTGAGTCCCGTTCAGATGATTACGGCAACGTGTGCAATCGCAAACGGCGGAAAGCTCATGAAACCGTATGTTGTTGACAGCGTTGTTGACACGCAGGGAAACATCATTTCAAAAACCGAACCCACCGTCAAACGACAGGTTATCTCCGAAAAAACGGCTGCAACCGTCAGAGAGATGATGGAAGCCGTTGTTGAAGGCGGAACGGGTAAAAACGCATATATCGAAGGCTACCGAGTTGCCGGAAAGACGGCAACGAGTGAAAAACTCGACACCGAGGACCCGAACGATTACATCGCTTCGTTCGTCTGCTTCGCTCCGGCGAACGACCCGAAGATTGCAATTCTCGTCGGCGTTGACGAACCGCCGGGAGTTTACAGAGGAGGCGGTGTCCTTGCTGCTCCGATTGCAAAGGAAGTCATGGAATCAACCCTCAAATATCTCAATGTTGAGCCGCAATACACAAAAGACGAACTTGAGTCAATCAGCCGAACAACGCCGAACCTCACCGGAGAAAGCGTTGCAAACGCACGCGTTGCGGCGGCTAACAACGGCTTTTCCGTCCACGTTGTCGGAAGCGGAACGAGCGTTGTTTCTCAGGTTCCTTCGGCCGGTCAGGCAATTCCCGAAGGCGGAGTTGTTGTGGTTTACACCGAAGACGATTCAAAAGCAGAGGTTGTCAAAGTTCCGTCGTTCACAGGTCTCACTGCAGCGGCGGCAAATCAAACGGCGATTGCGAACGGACTGAACCTTGTTCTTTCCGGTCCGTCCGGAACGGCCGGCGCAACAGTATACAGCCAGAGCATTGAAAAGGGAACCGAAGTTGAGGCGGGTTCATCCGTCACGGTTTACTTCCGCGCAACCGCAAACATGGACGACTGACGTCGCGAAAGGAGATTTATGAAGCTTTCAGCCTTACTTTGTTCAATCGGAATTACCGAGGTCGAAAAGGACGTTGAAATAGGCTTTATAACAGACAATTCAAAGGAATGCAAAGATGAAACGCTTTTCGTTTGCCATGATGGCGCCGAAAAATACATTACCGAAGCAAGAAAAAACGGGGCGGTGGCGGTTCTTTCCTCTTCCGGAAAAGACGGAAGTTTCAAAACGAAGGAAACGAGAAAGGCTTTTTCAACGCTTTGCCGCTTCTTTTTCGGGTATCCGGATAAACACCTTCGCCTCATTGCGGTCACGGGAACGTGCGGAAAAACAACAACCGCTTCAATGCTTTCCTTCATTTTGAATCTCTCCGGAAAAAAGACGGGACTCATTTCAAGCGCGGTCAACCGCATTTCGGATGAGGAAGAGGCGAAAATGACAACGCCGGATCCGTTTTTGATTTCAAAAATGCTTCACGAGCTTCTTTCAAAAGGCGGAGAATACTGTGTGATTGAGGCGTCGTCGCAGGGGATCGAACAGGAACGGCTTTTCGGACTTGAATTTGAAACGGCGATTTTCACGAATCTCACGGAAGATCATCTCGATTACCACAAGACGAAAGAGAATTACAAAAACGCAAAGAAAAAACTTTTTTCCCATTGCAAAACGGCGGTTTTGAATTTTGACGATCCGTGCTTTTCGGAATTTTCTTCTGCGGTAAAAGCAAACGGCGGAAACGTTCTTTCTTACTCGGCGAAAAGTGACGAAGCGGATTTCACAGCGAAAAATCTTTCCGTTTTTGAAGATCATATGGATTATATCCTCGTCTCAAACGCACTCATTCAGCGGTTCAGGCTGAACCTTCGCGGTGAATTTAATGTTGAAAATTCTCTTGCGGCAACCGTTGCGGCGTTTAATTGCGGAATCAGCATTGAAAATTGCTCAAATATCTTAAAAAACTTCTCTTCCGTAAAAGGAAGGATGGAAATACTTGACACGGACACACCCTTTAGGGTTATAATAGACTACGCTCATACACCCGATTCGCTCAGACGCTCGCTTCTTTCGCTCAGACGCTTCTGCAAAAAACGGCTGATTCTTCTTTTCGGCTGCGGAGGAGAAAGAGAAAAGGAAAAGCGCGCAAAAATGGGCCTGATTGCCGTGAACTTTGCCGACGTTGTTTTTCTCACGACGGATAATCCGAGGAACGAAAACCCCCGGGAAATCATTGACGAAATTCTCTCCGGAACAAAGGGAACAAAAACTCCGGTCTTTGTCCGGGAAAACAGAAAGGAAGCGATTGCCCTTGCGCTCAAAACCGCAAAACCGGGCGACATTCTTCTCCTTTCCGGAAAAGGTCACGAAAAATTTCAGCAAATCGGAAACGAAAAATTTCCCTTCGACGAAAGAGAGATTGTTCGGAAACTTCTTTCCTGACGTCCGCTTTGCGGCGCACGGAAGAAAAAGCAGTTAACCACGGCACAAAGTGTGCTTTTAAGAAAGGAAAGGTCATAAAAATGAATAACACAGTTTCGGTTTTAATTTCCTTGGGAATTTCTTTCATTGTGACGGCTTTGCTGGGTATAGTATTAATACCGCTTTTGCATAAGCTCAAATTCGGCCAGAATATTCTCACCGACATCGGTCCCCGTTGGCACGCAAAAAAGCAGGGTACGCCGACAATGGGCGGTCTGATGTTCATCATCGGAATTTTTGCCGCGGTCGGAATTACGCTCCTTACGGGAAAACTCACCGGTTTTTCGCTTTTCTCGGAGAACGACGTTCTTGCATCCCAGGAAAAAACAAAGCTCTTCGCCGGTCTTTTGCTTGCGCTTTGTCTTTCGCTCATCGGCTTTACCGATGACTATATCAAAGTTTCAAAAAAGCGCAACCTCGGCCTCACCGAAATTCAGAAAACCGTTCCGCAGGTCATTGTCATTGCCGCATATCTCACAACTCTCGTCATGAGCAAGAACACTTCGATGTTCATTCCGCTCGTCGGAAAAATCAGCCTTGACTCGGTTCCCGGAATCATCTTCTTTTATCTTTTCGGCGCTTGCGTAATTTACGGAACGGCAAACGCGGTTAACTTCACCGACGGAATCGACGGCCTTTGCGGTTCGGTTACCGTTCCGGTCGGAGTTGCGTTCACCGTTATCGCATATCTCGTCAAAAACACTTCATGTTCGGTTCTTTCCGCGGCCCTTGCCGGCGCATGTGCGGGATATCTCATTTGGAACCATTACCCGGCAAAGGTTATGATGGGCGACACCGGCTCAATGTTCCTCGGCGGTCTTGTTGCGGCGCTGGCGTATTCGGTCAACTGCCCGCTCATTCTGGTTCCGGTCGGAATCGTCTATGTTATGGAAGCGCTCAGCGATATTCTTCAAATCGCTTCAATCAAAATCCGTCATAAAAAAATCTTCAAAATGTCTCCGATTCATCATCACTTTGAAATTAGCGGCTGGAACGAGAAAAAAATCGTTGCCGTTTTCAGCGTAATCAGCGTTGCTGGTGCAATTGTCGGAATCGTTCTGATGTGCTTCACTGTCTGAAAATAAAAATACTCTGCCGAAAGGGGCGAAAAAGCTGTGTCTGAAAATGTTCGCAAAATGCCGAAGGCCAAAAAGTCTTCGCGGACTGTTGATTTTATAAAAAGAGCCTTTCATACCGGCGGCATTGACGCAATTTTTTGTTGCCTTGTCATGATTATCTTTGCTTTCGGAGTGACCATGATGTATTCGGCGAGCTATGCCTATGCCAATGCGAACGCTTCAAGCCCCGACGTCTACTTCAAAAGCCAGCTCATTTGGGGCGCACTCGGCTTTGCTGCGATGATAATTATCAGCAAGATAGATTACAGAATACTCAACAGCTTTTTGACGCCTGTGATTTTTGTCGGCATGATCGGTCTTCTTGTCCTGACGCTTGCTGTCAACGCAGGAAAACCGGTCAAACGTTGGATCAACCTCGGCTTCGGCCAGTTTCAGCCGTCCGAAATCAGTAAATTCGTTCTCATTCTCACGATGGCATATCTCATCTGCATTCTTTATAAGCCGCTGCACACGGAAAAAGGAAAACGCGCAATGCCTTCGATCGGAAGGCTTACGCGGCCGGAACAAGCCTTGCTCGGCTTTTTTGATACAAAGCTCAAATGTACCTTTGCGCTTGCTTTCGTCGTTATCATTTTCTGCGGCCTTGTTGCGCTTGAAAGCCACCTGTCCTGCACGATTTTGCTTTTCTGCATGGGTGTTTCAATGATGTGGCTCGCCGGTGTTGACAAAAAGTGGTTTGCTCTTCTCGGAATCGTTGTTGTGATTGCCGTGGTCTATGTTGTCTATATAGATACAGGTATTTTGCAAAAGCTCGGCGGTTTCGGCTATGACCGCGTACTCACATGGAAAACGAAGCAGGCCACCGAGGGCGCAGATCGCTGGCAGCAGGGACTGCTTGCAATCGGTTCGGGCGGCCCGTTCGGCGTCGGATTTGCAAATTCAAAGCAAAAACAGCTTTATATTCCGGAGCCGCAGAACGACTTTATTTTTGCCATAATCTGCGAAGAGCTCGGCTTTTTGGGTGCAGCCGTTGTTGTTCTTCTGTTTGCCGCTCTCGTTTGCCGCGGCTTCGTAATTGCAACAAAGGCGAATGACGTTTTCGGCTCGCTTCTCGTCACGGGAATAATGATGCAGATAGGTCTTCAGGTCACGATGAATATTGCCGTTGTTACCGATACCATTCCGAACACGGGCATTGCTTTGCCGTTCTTCAGCTACGGCGGAACGGCGCTCGTCATAATTTTCGCCGAAATGGGTGTTGTTCTTTCCGTTTCAAAAAACGGGCGGCTTGAAAAGCAATGATCTGACACAATAATAGAATATTTCAGAAAGGAAGCGGTGCCGGCTGGTTGTGCCTGCGCCGCAAAGCTTTGCTATGAAAATCATCTTTGCTGCCGGCGGAACCGGCGGACATATCAATCCGGCTCTCGCGGCTGCGGGAGAAATTCGCGAAAAACATCCGGACGCGGAAATTCTTTTTATCGGAACGAAGGACAAAATGGAAGCCCGTCTCGTTCCTGCCGCCGGCTTTGACTTCAAAACGATTGAA
>JAUNFH010000048.1:1099-15088 GCA_030525185.1 Clostridia bacterium | reverse complement strand
AAAAAGCGGATTCTTACCTTGAAAGCGTCAAGGCGGAGCTTCAAAAGGCTACCGAACAGACGAAAGCCGAGTCCGAAAAATACGTTTTGGAAATCAACGCAAAGGCGAAGGAGATTATCGAAAACGCAAACAAAAAAGCCGGAGAGATCGTTGCAAACGCTTACGGCGACGCCAAAAAAGCTGAGGACAAAAAGAACGAAATTATCCTTGAGGCGAAAAAGGAACTTTCAACCGTGAAGGATGAAATCACGGCTTTCAAAAACGATTCGCTTGACCTCATGAAAACTCTCCTTCCGAAGCTTGAAGCTCTTTCGATTCCCGAAATTGAAATTGAAACCGAAGAGCCGGAAGACGAAATTCCTGCCGCCGTACCTACGGAAGAGTCCGAACCGGAAGAAGAACTTCCCGTTTTCAAGGGCGCCCAAATCAATATTTCCGATATCGGCGAGGACAGAACAACCGTCGTTAAAGAAAAGAAGGAAGAAAAAAAGGCTTATGTTCCCGATGCCGATGAATATGTCAAGCATATTTTTGACACAATCGACATTCCCAAGAGCGTCATGAACGCGGACGAAAGCATTTTTGAGGAAAAGAAAAAGCCCGCCGCCGGCGTAGGCTATAACGGAAACAAAACGAGTTTCAGCATTTCCGACGATATGGACATTTTTTCGGACGATGACGACTGATTTTTAGGTGTGTGAATAAATGCTTCAGATAATCTCTCTTCTTGTCATTGCGGCGCTCGCCGCGGTTGACCAGCTCATCAAGTATTTTGTTGTTGCCGATTTGAAACCGATCGGCGAAAAACTTCTCATTCCCGGCGTTCTCAGGCTCACATACGTTGAAAACGACGGCGCAATGATGGGAACGCTCGGCGGAAAAGCGAACGTGATGACGGTTGTCACCGTTGTCATAATCATTGCAATGCTCGCCGTGATGCTTTCAAAAAAGCTGAAATTCGGCTTCAATTACTGTTGCTTCGTCGCAATCATTGCCGGCGGAATCGGAAACCTCATCGATCGCTTTAGGCTCGGCTACGTTATCGATTATATCGACGTCCTTTTTGTGAAGTTTTATGTTTTCAATTTTGCCGATTGCCTTGTGACCGTCGGCGCATTCCTGATAATCGGCTGTCAGATTTACGAAATCATCAAAGAAACAAAAGAAAAAAAGGAAAAGAAAAATGGTTGACGCAATGATAATCACCGTAAGCGCCGACCTTGCCGGTGAAAGAATCGATAAAGTCATTTGCGCTTCTTCGGGCGAATTGACGCGCTCGGGCGTTCAAAAAATGATGGAAAGCGGCGCAGTCTGCGTCGGCGGAAAACCTGTCAGCAAGAATTACAAAGTTAAATCCGGAGACAAAATTTCACTTGTTATTCCGAAACCGCGCGAACTTGAACTTACGCCGGAGAATATTGAACTTGACATCAGATATGAAGACGACGATCTCCTCGTTGTCAACAAGCCGAAGGGCATGGTTGTCCATCCTGCGGCCGGGAATTATGACGGAACGCTCGTCAATGCGCTTTTGTACCACTGCAAAGACAGCCTTTCCGGAATCAACGGCGTGATTCGACCCGGAATCGTTCACAGAATCGACAAAGACACGAGCGGACTTTTGATTGTTGCGAAGAATGACTTTGCTCATATTTCGCTCGCCGAACAGATTAAGGCTCACTCTTTTTCAAGGGAATATCAAACAGTGGTTTACGGCGGCTTCAAAAACGACGACGGAACCGTTGACGCTCCGATCGGCCGCCACAGCGTTGACCGCAAAAAAATGTGTGTGACCGAAAAAAATTCAAAACATGCCGTGACTCATTATGAAGTTGTCGAACGTTATAAGGGTTTTACCCATCTTCGTGTTCGCCTTGAAACCGGAAGAACCCACCAGATAAGAGTTCACATGGCATATATCGGCCATCCTGTTGCCGGCGATCCGGTTTACGGCCCGAAAAAGGTCATTACCGAGCTTCAGGGGCAGTGCCTTCACGCCGGTCTCATCGGTTTCAGACATCCCCGAACAGGAAAACACATTGAAATTGTGAGCGAACTTCCGGAATACTTCACAAAGTTTTTAAGGAGACTTGAAAATGAAAGATAAAAAGCTTCCGCTTTCCGATTGGCTTGTTGCTTCGGATATCGACGGAACATTGAACGATAAAAAAAGAAAGCTTCCGAAGAGAAATTTTGACGCAATTCAGAAATTTGTTTATGAATACGGCGGACATTTCATCCTCTCTTCAGGAAGATCAATCGAATCAATGCGAAAGCATTTTAAAAATTTGAAACTCAACAGCGGCTATGCCGTTTTCATCAACGGCGCAGGCGTTTACGATTATGAAAACGAAAAAATTCTTTGGATGAGTCCGGTGAACGAAAAAATTACCGCGCTCATTAAAGAACTTTCAAAAAAATTCCGCTTTGCAACGGTTCAGATTATCACGCCCTATGAGGCCGAAATCGTAAAACCGACTCTTTCCGCATATATTCTTGCCCTCACAAGCAAGCTTCCGATTAAGATTTTCAGAAGCATTGACGACCTTGAAACCGGAAATTGGTGCAAGGCAATCTTCACCGGTCTTCCCTTTGTAATCACAAAACTTGAAAACGCGGCAAAGGAAAAAAGCGATGTCACAACGAACCTTATGAGAACTTCTCCGTTCTCCTTTGAAATCGTCAACGAGGGAACGAACAAGGGTGTTGCCGTTATGAAAGTTGCCGAACTTCTCGGAATTGAAAAGGAAAAAACGGCGGCTATCGGCGATTACTTCAATGACTACGAAATGCTCAAGGCGGTCGGCCTTCCGGCCTGCTGCGGCCAGGCACCGCAGGGCATGAAAGACATTGCAAAACTTGTCACCTGTCATTGCAACAAGGGAGCTGTTGCCGATTTGATTGAATACATCATCAAAAACAATTGCAAAAAAGATAATTGACCTAAAGGAGGAAACCACATTGGAAAACACCAAAAAGCTTGAGCTTAAAAAGCTCGCATGCAAGGTGAGAATGGGCGTTATTGAAGGAACCTTCAACGCAAAGTCCGGCCATCCGGGCGGTTCGCTTTCAATCGCCGATATCATCACCTATCTTTATTTCAACGAAATGAACGTTGACCCGAAGAACCCTGCGTGGGAAGACAGAGACCGCCTTGTTCTTTCAAAGGGACATACGGCTCCGGCTCTTTATTCCGCGCTTGCGCTCAAAGGATTTTTCCCGTTCGACCTCATCAAAACCCTCAGAAAGCCGGATTCAATGCTTCAGGGTCACCCCAGTATGCGCTATACTCCCGGCGTTGACATGAGCACAGGTTCGCTCGGTCAGGGAATTTCCGCCGCAGTCGGAATGGCTCTCGGCGCAAAGCTCAAAAACGAGGATTTCAGAGTTTACACCGCTCTCGGCGACGGTGAAATCGAAGAGGGTCAGGTTTGGGAGGCAGCAATGTTTGCCGGAAACCACAAACTTGACAATCTCGTTGCCGTTGTTGACTTCAACAATCTTCAGATTGACGGCTCGCTTGACGAGGTTAACTCGCCTTGTCCGATCGATGAAAAGTTCGCCGCTTTCGGTTGGAATGTAATCGTAATTAACGGCCATTGCTTCGACGAAATTGACGAAGCGTTCAAAAAAGCAAAGGAATGCAAAGGCAAACCCACCTGCATCGTTGCAAAGACCGTAAAGGGCAAGGGCGTTTCCTTCATGGAAAACCAGTGCGATTGGCACGGAAGCGCACCCAATGCCGAACAGTATGAGCAGGCGATGAAAGAACTCGGCGAAGCTCTCGCCGCATTGGAGGTGTGATTATGGCTGACGTAATTAAATGTGCAACAAGAGACGCTTACGGAAAAGCTCTCAAAGAACTCGGAAAAAGGGACAATGTTCTTGTTCTTGATGCCGACCTTGCAAAGGCAACAAAGACAATCACTTTCAAAAAGGAGTTCCCCGAAAAGTTCATCGATTGCGGAATTGCGGAGGGCAACATGATGGGCATTGCCGCCGGACTTTCAACCGTCGGCTATACCGTTTTTGCAAGCTCGTTTGCGATGTTTGCCGCCGGCCGTGCCTTTGAACAGGTCAGAAACTCAATCGCTTATCCGAAGCTTAACGTTAAAATCGGCGCAACTCACGCCGGAATTTCCGTCGGTGAAGACGGCGCAAGCCATCAGTGCTGCGAAGACATTGCGCTTATGCGCTCAATCCCGAACATGGTCATCATCAACCCGGCCGATGACGTTGAAGCCTATCAGGCTGTTCTTGCCGCCGCAGATTACGAAGGTCCCGTATATATGCGCTTCGGCCGCCTCGCCGTTCCGAGAGTTAACAGCGAGGATTATAAGTTTGAGCTTGGAAAGGGTGTAACCCTCAAGGACGGAAATGACGTGACGATCGTTGCAACCGGCCTCATGGTTAACGAAGCTCTCCTTGCCGCAGAAGAACTCAAAGCCGAAGGAATTGACGCAAGAGTAATCAATATCCACACGATTAAGCCGATTGACAAAGAAATTCTTGTCAAAGCCGCAAAGGAAACCGGTGTAATCGTAACTGCCGAAGAACACAGCATCATCGGCGGACTCGGCTCGGCTGTTGCCGAAGTCCTTTCGGAGGAATGCCCGGTTCCCGTTCTCCGTCTCGGTGTTGAAGATACCTTCGGAAAATCCGGTCCGGCTCTTGAACTTCTCAAAATTTTCGGCCTTGACGCAAAGCATATCGCCGAAAAGGCACGAAAGGCCGTTACCATCAAATAATTTAACCGTAATAATATTAAAAGCTGAAACGAAGCAAATCCTGTTTCGTTTCAGCTTTTTGTTTTATAAAATGATGCAGATGAGTCCGCTGCAACCTTCGTTGATTACCCGTTCAAGCGTTTCCTGAATTTTCATCCGTGCGTCGGTCGGCATTTTGTAAAGTTTGTTGTGAAGACCTTCGTTGACAAGACTGTTCAGCGATTTTCCGAAAATGTTAGACTCCCAAATTTTTGACGGATCCTCCTCAAAGCCTTTGAGAAGATACATAATCAGCTCTTCCGATTGGCTTTCGGTTCCGACAATCGGCGCAACCTCGGTTGCAATGTCGCAGCGCATCATGTGAATTGACGGTGCCTGCGCTTTAAGGCGAACGCCGTATCTTCCGCCCTGTTTCATGATTTCCGGTTCTTCAAGCGTGAGTTCATCCATTGTCGGCATGACGATTCCGTATCCGGTGTTTTTGCAGTCCTCAATTGCGCCTTTGAAATGCTCGAATTCTTTTTTTGCTTTTGAAAGCTCGATGATATCGCTCATGAGACCTTGTTCGTCTTTGATTTCAAGACCGGTTTTTTCGGTGAGAATTTTGTAAAACAGCTCCGGTTTAACCGAAACGCAAACACTCACGCTTCCGTTTGAAAGGTCAATGTTTTCAATTCTGCTTCCTGTGATATCGTCGGCGCCGGAGACACGTGAGGAGAATTTTTCCGCATCCTTGACTTTTTTCATCGTTTTTGCCGCTTCAAAAACCGAGGAGTAAATTTCCGTTCTCAGCCAATGCCCTTTTTCAAGGCGGGAAATCCATGAAGCAAAGTTGATTTTCATTTCCGTCAGCGGAAATTCATAGAGGAGCGAGCGGAGAATTTCGGTAATTTCGCTTTCGGAAAGGTCAATGCAGTTTACGGGAAGAACGCTGACCGAATATTTTTTTTCAAGCTCTGCGGCGAGTGAACGGGCGCTTTCGCTGTTCGGATTCGTGCAATTGAGAAGAACGACGAAAGGTTTTTGAATTTCTTTCAGTTCGCTTATTACCCGTTCTTCCGCTTCGGCGTATTCCTCTCTGGGAATGTCGCCGATTGAACCGTCCGTTGTGACAACAAGGCCGATTGTCGAATGCTCGTCAATAACCTTTTTCGTTCCGATTTCTGCGGCCATGTTGAACGGAATTTCCTCTTCAAACCACGGCGTTTTGACCATTCGCGGTTGTTCGTTTTCAATGTAGCCGAGCGAGCTCGGAACGATGTAACCGACGCAGTCGATGAGTCTGACGTTGAAGCGGGCCTTATCCTCAAGGGTGAGTTCAACTGCGTCTTCGGGAATGAATTTCGGCTCCGTTGTCATGATTGTTCTTCCGGAAGAGGACTGCGGAAGCTCGTCTGTTGCTCTGTCCCGCTTTGCCTGTTCGCTGATGTTCGGCAAAACAAGAACGTCCATAAATCGCTTTATGAATGAAGATTTTCCCGTTCTGACGGGACCCACAACGCCGATGTATATGTCTCCCTGCGTTCGGGATGAAATTGAAGTGTAAATATCAGTGCTTGTCATAAACATTCCTCCGAGCTTTGCTTTTGTTAATTACTATGAAGGAATGTCTTGGTTTATTACCGAAAAAAGCCGGGACGAATCAAAACGCTTCGTCTCGGCTTTTTTATGTTGTGTTTTAAACTCCGAAAAGGACTTTTGCGTTTTCGCGGCACTTGTCAATAAGCTCCTGCGTGTCTGCACCCCGAACTTCGGAAAGCTTTTCTGCCGTATAGGCAATCATTGAGGAGTCGCATCTTGTTCCTCTGAGCGGAACGGGCGCCATGTATGGGCAGTCCGTTTCAAGAAGAAGCTTATCCTCCGGAACGATTGCGGCAACTTCAAGCGGCTTTCTTGCGTTTTTGAACGTTACCGCCCCGCCGAGTCCGATGTACATTCCGAGTTTTAAAACTTCTTTTGCCATCTCGGCACTGCCGGAAAAGCAGTGAACAACGCCTTTCGGTTTGTACTTCTTGAGAAGGTTCATCGTGTCCTCGTGCGCTTCCCTGTCATGAACGATAATCGGAAGGGAGAGTTCATTCGCAAGAATAATTTGCTTTTCAAAAAACTCAAGCTGAACTTCGCGCGGCGAAAAATCGTAGTGGTAATCAAGTCCGATTTCACCGACGGCAACGACCTTTTCCTTTGAATAAAGCGCCTTGAGTTCTTCAAGGTCGTTTTCTTTTGAGTCTGCCGCTTCGTGGGGATGAATACCGATTGCGGCAAAGACGAAGCCGAACTTTTCCGAAAGCCTTATTGCTTCAAGCGAAGAAGCTTTGTCACAGCCGCAGTCGATTACACCGCAAACGCCGTTTTCATGAAGGGAAAGAAGAAGTTCTTCTCTGTCCTCGCTGAACTTTTCGTCGTCGTAATGCGAGTGGGTGTCAAAAATGTTTTTGTAACTCATCTGATTTTTGCTCCGACGGGCATACCGTCAACAAAAACAACCTTTACGTCGTCCTCACCGCAGTCACCGGCAAGAATCATTCCTGCGCTTTCAACTCCGCAGAGAACGGCAGGTTTGAGGTTTGAGACAACGATAACCTTTTTTCCGATGAGGTCTTCGGGTTTGTACCACTTTGCAATTCCGGAAGCGACGGTTCTCGGCTTGTTCGTTCCGTCGTTGAGCGTGAGTTTCAAAAGCTTCTTTGCACGCTTGACGGGAACGCAGTCGGTAACTTCCGCAACGCGAAGGTCAACTTTTGAGAAATCTTCAATTCCGATTTGTGCAACGCCTTCAATTTCTTCAATCGTCTTTTCCTTTGCGGCGGCTTCCTTTTGCTTTTCGGCAATTTCGGAAAGCATTTTTTCCGCGTCGATTCTTGCAAAGAGGGGAGTCGGTGTCTTTACGACCGTGCCCGGCTTAAATGCGCCGAAAGCCGAAAGACTGTCGTAATCGGTGACGTCACAGGACATCTGCTCAAAAATCGCCTTTGAAGTGTCCGGCATGAACGGCGAAACAAGAACGCCGATGAAGCGGATTCCTTCAAGAAGGTTATAAAGAACGGTTCCGAGTCTTTCTTTTTTGCTTTCGTCTTTTGCAAGCGCCCACGGAGCGGTCTCGTCAATATATTTGTTGCAACGTTTTGCAAGGTTCATAACGGCCTCAACGGCGTCAGCCATGTGATAGCTGTTGATGTTTTCGTCAACGTCTTTGACTGCGGCGGACGCAGCGGCTTTGAGTTCGTTGTCGAGCTCTTCTTCCGCCGTCGGAGCCGGAACAACGCCGTCAAAGTATTTGTTGGTCATTGCAATAGTGCGGTTGACGAGGTTTCCGAGTGTGTTTGCAAGGTCGCTGTTATATCTTTCGATAATGGTTTCATACGAAATTGAACCGTCGTTTGCGTGCGGCATTTCGGAAAGAAGGTAATATCTCACAGCGTCAACGCCGAGAAGCTTGACAAGGTCGTCGGCATAAATAACGTTGCCCTTTGATTTTGACATTTTGTCCGTTCCGAAAAGGAGCCACGGGTGGCCGTAAACCTGCTTCGGAAGCGGCTCGCCGAGCGCCATGAGCATAATCGGCCAGTAAATTGTGTGGAAGCGGACAATATCCTTTCCGATGATGTGAACGTCGGCCGGCCAGTATTTTTTGTAAAGCTCTCCGCTGCCGTCCGGATCGTAGCCGAGGGCGGTGATGTAGTTTGAAAGCGCGTCGATCCAAACATAGATAACGTGCTTTTCGTCAAACGTTACGGGAATGCCCCATTTGAACGAGGTGCGGGAAACGCAAAGGTCCTGAAGTCCCGGTTTGATGAAGTTGTTGAGCATTTCCTTTTTTCTGCTTTCGGGATAGATGAAATGCTCGTTTTCTTCAATGTATTTTTCGAGCTGTTTCTGGTATTTTGAAAGGCGAAGGAAGTATGCTTCCTCCTTTGCTTTTTTGACTTCACGGCCGCAGTCCGGGCATTTTCCGTCAACAAGCTGAGCTTCCGTCCAGAACGATTCGCACGGAGTGCAGTAAAGTCCCTCGTATTCGCTCTTGTAGATATCGCCCTGGTCATAGAGCTTTTTGAAAATTTTCTGAACAACTTTTTCGTGGTAATCGTCGGTTGTTCTGATGAATTTGTCATATGTGGTGTTGAGCGTGTCGCAGATTCCTCTGATTTCGCCCGCAACCTTGTCAACATATTCTTTCGGCGTTACGCCTGCGGCTTTTGCGTATTCTTCGATTTTTTGGCCGTGTTCGTCGGTTCCGGTGAGCATGAAAACGTCGTAGCCGCAAAGGCGCTTATAGCGTGCGATTGCGTCGGTAAGAACAATTTCATAACTGTTTCCGATGTGCGGCTTTCTTGAGGTATAGGCGATTGCCGTTGTGATGTAAAACTTTCCTTTGTTCATGGTTTGGGTGCCATCTCTCTTTCATTGATTTTATTTTAATTTGACCGTGATCGGCTTTGAGGCTTTTCCGAAGTAATTTCCGCCGTGCCTTATGAATGCGCGGACGATGAGCTTTTCTTCCTTTGTGCCTTTGAGAGCCTTAACGTTATAAGAGTTTCCTCTGATTGTTGCAACTTTGACGTAAGATTTTGTCTTTGCGTCATATCTTAAAATGCGATAGCCGTAAGCCGAATTGACCTTGTTCCAACTGAGCTTGTATGACGAAGAATTGAGAACCTTCGCTTTTACGTTGCCGACCGCGGCCGGCGCGCAAATCGCTTCAAACTCCGGTGAATATGCGGCGTAATATTTGCCGTTTCCGATTTTTACGAAAGAGCGGACTTTGTATTTTGTTTTCTGCGCCGCTTTGAGACCGGTGATTTTCAGTGAGTTTTCTTCGGTGTCTTTCAAAAAGACATATTTTTTCTTCGTCGTGTCATATTTGAAAACCCTGTAGCCGTCGGCGCCGGCAACTTTTGCCCAAGAGAGGGTGTAACCGGTTGCGGCGGTTTTTTTCTGGCTGAGTTTTCCGACGGTTTCCGGAAGGGTTGCGGCCGAAATTTCCGTTGAAGCCGCCGAATAAATCGGCTGACCGTCCTTTTTGACGAATGCTTTCACGCAGAAAATTGCGTTGCTTCCGGTCTTTTGGTTCGTTACGGAATAAGAGGTCTTTTCGGTTGTTGCAATATGCTCGAATTTTCCGTTCGCCGGTGAAAACTTAAAGACCGCATAGCCTTGCGCGCCGCTTACAGAAGACCACGAGAGTGTGTATCCGTTTTTCTTCACGCCGGAAAGCTTTACGCTTTGAACAGCCGAAGGAGCGGTGACTGCGGTGAACTCGGCCGAATAGCCGCCGTAAAGGTTTCCTGCGCTCGCTTTAAGATATGCGCGGACTTTGAACTTTTCTTTTGCCAAAGGTTTAAGCGAAGAAATTTCGAGCGATGTTGCCGTGGTTGCTTTGAGCTTTGAAAACTTTCCCGTGGTTGAGTCGAATTTATAAACAACGTAGCCGTAAGCTCCGTTAACCTTGTTCCACGAAAGTGTAAAGCCGTTTGAAGACGTTTTCGATTGGCTCAATCCGCCGGGTGCGGACGGAAGCGTTGCGGCGGTGATGCTCTTTGAAAAATCCGACATAAAGACCGTTTCGCCGACTCTTTTTCTTGTTCTGACGGCATAAATTGCGCTCTTTCCGGCCGAACCGGGTGAGACGGGAATGCTCGTTTTGGTTGTCGTTTTGATTGCGGTGTATGTCTTGCTTGAAGCGTCATATCTGTAGACGGTATATCCCGTTGCATTTGCGGCCTTGTTCCAACTGAGGGTGAAGGAAGAAGTTGTTGTTCCGCTTTGTTTGAGACCCGTAACGGCGGACGGTGCACCCGTATCGGTAACGGTATATTTTGTGATTGAAAACTTTCCCGTTGAGTCGTATGCGGCAATTTCAACCGTTCCTTCTTTCAAAAATTCGATTATATCTCCGTTGATTTTTGCAACCTTTTCGTTGAAGGAAAGGAGATGAAGCTTTCCTTTCCCGCTGAAAGAAGGTTCGTATTCGCCCGGAGCGACTCCGACCGAGGACGTGATTGAAACGAAGCTCTTCGGAACGTATCCCGTGTATTTTTTCGACTGATAAGTGAAGCTGATTTTATACCAGAAAGGATAATTCAGAACGTTCAGATAGTAAAGCGCGTCGGTTTCGACGACGTCAAGAATCGTGACGCTTGTCCCGGACGGAAGCTGAAAATCAAGCCGTTCGTTGTTAGTCGAAGGGCCTTTTCTGACGTTTATGCTTCCGTCGGTGTCAATGATTCCCGAAAGACCGGAAGCGTCGGTAAGAGTGATTTTTCCGTTCGTTCCGTTTGCGTCGTCCATATTCTTGAAAACGGGAATCGAGAACGAAAATTTGTTGTCAAGGTGATTCGCCGAATCGTAGGAGTCAAAGGAAAAGTAAGCCTGCAATGCGGCGGCGCAAACGTTCGTCATGTACTGATGATTGTAAACGCCGTAAGAACTTTCCGGATTGACGTTGAATTTTTGAAGGTAGGCAGTGAACTGGCCTTGGGCGATATAAGAACTTGCAACGAACTGTGCTCCGCCGATGATTGATTTTTTCGGCGATGTCCACGGCCTCGAATAGGTCGTTCCGTTCTTTGCCCAGTAAAGTCCTCTTTCAATCGCACCGGCTCCGTCGGTTGCGCCGATGTTGTAAAAATTGTAAATTCCGGGATAAGTTGCGTTTTTTCCGCTTGTTGCGCTCGTTCCGCTTCCGACTTCGCCGCGGATTTTCGCCGCAAGATAGCAGGGATTGATGTTTGCTTCTTTTCCGGCCTGACAGATTACCGACGAATATTTTTCGTTCGTTTTGACAAGCTTTCCGTTTGTGTCGTAATAGGAAATTTTTGTGTTATACATGAAAGTTCCGCGAAGAACGTATTCAACCGCTTTTTCGTCAAAACTTTCGTCGTATGAAAGGTCCTCAAACTGAAAAATGCCGTATTCGTTGAGGAAGTTCCTCGGATCCATGTAATATGAAACGGCAAGTCTGTTTGCCGTAACAAAGCCGTAATCCTTTTGAATGTAAGAGCCGGACGAGTAGTTGTAATCGCCGTCTTTGACGCTTTTGAAAATGCTTGCGCAAGAACTCGGAAAAAGGCTTCTTCCGCCGGTCATTTCTTTGTCAACGGCGGTGTTCCAATCAAGGCCGGTCTGAAAAGCGTTGAACGACCAGTTCGGATGCATGTCATGAAGTTTGCGAAGCTCTGCGTGGTAGCTTTTCGGAAAAGCGGAAAGCGATTTTTCAAATTCGGTGTCTGCCGCGAGTGAAGGAAGCGGAAGAGCAAGAACCGAAAGAACAATGCAAAGAATGAATGAAATGAATTTTTGACTTCGTTTCATTTTGTGTCGAAACCTCCTCGTGCTGTTTTGAAAGGGACGGCTCAAAGCTTACGTTCCCTTAACGGTGAAGCGTTCTGAAGGGTGTGAAAGGCTGTGGGAAAAAGAACGGCTATAAAATACAAAATCAGCAAAATATCTCTGACGTAAATTATAGCCGACGTGATTGATTCTTCTAAAAGAAAAAGGAAAAAATTTAAATCAGTTGAAAAGACCGCTCGGAAGAAGACCGTCAAGGCAGGACTTTTCGTCCTCTTTTTTTCCTTCGGGTTTCTTTTCTTCGTCCGACGTTGAAGAAAGGAGTCCGTCAATGAAAGAAAGGATGCTTGCGGCGTCCGTTCCCGAAGGAACGTCGTCTTTCTTTTCTTCGGCTTTCGGAGCCTGCTTGACTTCCGGAGCAGGGGCGGGTTCCGGCTGAGCAATCGTCACCGCAAAACTGCTTTCCGAAATTTTTTCGATGAAGCTTGAAAGATTGTCGCAGATTTCGTCCGCAACCTTTTTGAGGCGGTCCGTCGCAAGATTGATTTCGCCGAGGGGATTGCCTTCGATTTTTTCCGCTTCAAAGGCGGCTTTTTCTTTTTCAAATTTCTCCATTGCGGCTTTTTCGGCTGCTGCGGCCTTTTCGGCAGCGGCGGCTTCGGAATTTTCAATCGCTTCTGCGGCGCGCTTTCCGGCTTCCTTAACTTCGCGCTCGGCTTCGGAGAGCTTCAGTTTTTCGCCCGCAAGCTCTTCTTCGAGCGAAGCGACTTTGTTGTTGAGCTCTTTCACGGTTTGTTCAACCTGTGAGCGGTACTCAAAAAATTCGTTCTTCATGTTTTCAATGTAGTCAATAACATCGTCTTTGTTGAATCCGCCGAAAACGGAGTTTCTGAAAAGGCGGTCGGTACTCATTATACATCCCTCAAATCTTAAAATATCTCTGAAAACAGATTACAATAATTTAAGTATATGATATCATAAAACGAGCATTGTTTCAACCACTCTTGAAAAAATTATCATAATCATTATAATAAGAGCGGAAAACTTTTTTGAAAACGGGTGAATAAATGGAAGAATATGAAAAAATATCCGCCGAAGCAATTTCGGCGCTTAAAAAAAGGGGCTTTTCGGCCTTTCTCGTCGGCGGCTCGGTGAGGGACAGTCTTATGAACCGTCCGGTTCACGACGTTGACATAACAACCGCCGCAACACCCGATGAAATCATTGAAACCTTCGGAGAAAAGACCGTAATTCCGACCGGACTCAAACACGGAACCGTGACCGTCCTTTTCGGAAAAACACCGGTTGAAATCACAACTTTCCGAACGGAAAAAGGATATTCCGATAACCGCCATCCGGACAAAGTTGAATTTTCAAAAAAGATTGAGGAAGACCTTTCTCGCCGTGATTTTACTATGAACGCAATCGCCCGGGACGAAAACGGCGTTCTTGTTGACCCGTTCGGCGGAAGGGAAGACATCGAAAAAAAGCTTGTCCGCTCTGTCGGTGACGCGGAAACACGTTTTCGTGAGGACGCTTTGCGGATTCTCCGAGCGCTTCGTTTCTCGGCCGTACTCGGTTTTGAAATTGAGAAAAAAACGGCCGCTGCGGTGAGAAAATGCAAAGATCTTCTCAAAAATCTTTCGCCGGAACGTGTTTCGTCCGAGCTTTCGCGCCTTCTTTGCAGTGACGGTGCGGCTCGGGTGCTGCTTTCTTTTCCGGAAGTTTTCGCCGTTGTGATTCCGGCGGTCGGGCCGATGATCGGCTTTTGCCAGCATAACCGTCATCACCGTTTTGATGTTTTTGAACACACGGTGAATGTTGTGAAAAACGTTCGCCCGGTTCCTTATATGCGCCTTGCCGCCCTTTTTCACGACTGTGCAAAACCGCTGACTTTTTCGCTCGACGAAAAAGGCGAGGGCCATTTTTATTCCCACGCTCCAAAGGGCGCCGTTATTGCACAAGACACCCTTCG
>JAUNFH010000048.1:0-1050 GCA_030525185.1 Clostridia bacterium | reverse complement strand
AAAGCTCATAAAAATTCACGATTCTCCGATTGAATGCAATGAAATCACGGTGAAGAAAAAGCTTCGCCGTCTCGGTGAAGAAACGTTTTTTGACCTTGTTGAGCTTCAGCGTGCCGATAACCTCGCTCAAAGCGGGGAGTTTCGTTTCAGACAGGAAAATTTCGATTACCTTGAAAAAACCGCAAAGGAGATTTTGAAGGAGAACGAATGCTTTTCCCTTCGTTCGCTTTGCGTGAACGGAAACGATATGATTGCGCTCGGCTTTTGCGGAAAAGAAATCGGAAAAATTCTTGATTTTCTTGTGGAAGCCGTGATTGAAAAAGAGGCCGAAAATGAGAGAGACGCCCTTCTTTCCCTCGCAAAAAGCGAAAAGGAAAGAATTCGTCAGGGGACTTGATTAAGAGAAAAAAGTTTTGTATAATCTTATGATAACGCAGAGACAACAGATATTTCAAGAGGAAAAGTATGGCAGTATTCGATGAAAAACAGCTGAAAAAACATATCAGAGAAAAAAACTTTCTCCCGCTTTACCTTGTTTTCGGCGATGAAAGCTATTTAAAGGGGCATTATGTTACGCTCCTTTCGGAAGCGGCGGTCGACAAAGCGTTTGAAAGTTTGAATCTTGACCGCTTTGACGGAAAAAGCACGGATCTCAAAACGATTCTTGACCGCGCGATGACTTTGCCGATGCTCAGCGAAAGGCGCTGTGTGATTGTTGAAGATTTCAAGCTTGAGTCGCTCACGGAAAAGGACGGAAAAGCCCTTCTTGCGGCTTTTGAATCTTTAAGCGAAAGCACGGTTCTCATCTTTTTTCAAACTTCGGATTCTTTCAACAGGAAGAACGGAAAAAAGGCGATTGCTCTTTTTGAAAAGTTCGGCGCAGTCTGCGAGCTGAACCGCCGAAAGGGAAACGACCTCATCAAGCCGCTCGTTTCCTCCGCCGCAAAGCAGGGGGTGACCCTTTCTCCGGCAATGGCGCAGTATCTCGTTTCCTGCGTCGGAGACGATTTTAATGTTCTCATCAATGAACTTTCAAAGGTTTGCAATTTT
>JAUNFH010000204.1:2969-3316 GCA_030525185.1 Clostridia bacterium | reverse complement strand
CAAAAAAAGCCGTAGCCTCTGAATGGAACATTTCAGAGGCTTCTCTACCGATATCCGTAAGAAGTCCTTTAAGCTCGGCATAAGGCATTGTGAATCTTTGGCTCAAATATCTGAGCGATGCGCCGAGTTCTCCGTCAGGACCTCCATACTGCGCCATAATTATTCTTGCGTATGTCGGATTGGGCTTTTTGATGTTTACGGGATACTGAAGTATTTTTGTATATTCCCACATTAACAATCACACTCTCTTTCCCACGGCCAAGGATTTTTGAGCCAGTCTTCGCCGTGTCCGACGGCGGGTGTGAGAGGCCCGAAAGCGTTCTCATATTCTTCTCTGATACAACAAT
>JAUNFH010000204.1:0-2959 GCA_030525185.1 Clostridia bacterium | reverse complement strand
ACGATAAGTTTCCAAAAGTTTTTCCGCCGTCTGATCACATGGGTGAGTGTCAAGATACAAATGAAGATCCCACATTGAAAAGCGGATTGCCTGCAATCTGAATTTCAGGTTGTTTTTTGTTGCCGTCATCAGCAACACCCCGCAAGAAACGGTTTGTCAAGAACAGGAAAAATCGTTCCCGCACACAAAGCTTTGTCGCATTGATAAACATCATTGCAGTCCTGGAATGGAATATAAGCCATTGCGACTGAAACAGTTTTCGGAAGGGGAGAAATTCCGCAGCATTCCGGTGCTGTTTCGCACGGACCAAAGCAGTCTGAGCTCCGTTCAAAGCGTGTTTGATGCTGATAACCATAGGTTCTGTAATTACTCAATGGTATCACTCCTTTGCCGGCTGTTGTCGGCATTTTGCATTATCGGCTTCCTTTTTGTCTGAAGCTTCTGCATTGTCATACTATGTTCCTTTTCTGACTTTGTTACATTCGGCAAATTAAAATAAACAGTAAAAAAATCATAAATAACAGAAATAATTTATTGACAAACGATAAAACATGTGCTATTATATCAACACAAAATAAATCTTTGGAGGCAAAAACATGTATACTTCAATGACTTCGGCAAAACTGACAAGAGTGATTACCTGTTTCTTTTTTGCTCTTTTGCTCGTTCTTATGATTTTTGCAAGCCCCATTCTGAATTGGTTTTTCGGCTTTGCGAGAGATAACACAATTAAAACCATACTTATTACATTTTATCTTTGCTGCCCGGCAGCTTGGTGTGCGCTTGTTTGTATATTCAAACTTTTGACGAATATCATTAACGAAAAGGTTTTTGTTGTTAAAAATGTTTTATATATGCGTGTTCTTTCATGGTGCTGCGCTTTTGTTGCCGTAGCTTGTCTGGTTGCCGGTTTTTTCTACGTTCCGTTCTTTATTTTTTCACTCGGCGCGGCATTCATGATGCTTATTCTTCGTGTTCTTAAAAACGTCATGGCGGCGGCTACGGAAATTAAAGACGAAAATGAGCTGACTATTTAAGGAGAACGAAATGGCAATTATAGTAAATCTTGATGTAATGATGGCAAAAAGAAAAATTTCCTCCGGGGAACTTGCGGACAAAATCGGAATAACACAGGCAAATCTTTCAATATTAAAGACGGGAAAAGCGAAGGCTGTGCGTTTTTCAACTCTTGAAAATATCTGTCGGGCACTTAACTGTCAGCCCGGCGACATTCTTGAATTCAGAGATTCGGAAGATGAGGTGTAATTTATGGATAATGCTAATATTAATAAAGGTAATATAAGTAATCAGCCGCAGTCGGATAAAAATGTTGTCACTCAAAAAGCGGGTATTCCGCCGCTGTTTGATAATAATGCGGCTTTGCCGAGACACAGAATCAAGACCAATGCTTTTGACAAAATCGCAATGATTCTTAATTTTGTCTTGACGTTTATTTTTATAAAATCTGTGCTTTTTGCTGATCATTCAAGCTGGAAAGCAACCGCATCTTACCTCGGCATATTCGCTCTTGCAACCGCGTTAATTGCAGTAAAACAAAAGACAGTTAACGCTCAGGCTATTATAACGGGCACGTTTTGCGTTGCGGCATCAATGTCATTTGCGCTTCGCGAAAACCCGAACGAAATTAAGTTTTGGGTTATTATAATGCTTATTTATCTTTCGGGTTCGTATTGTATTGCACTCACAAACAGTAATCGTCACAGCAGAAACAGCTATTTTTTCCTTTTGGACGTTTTAAAAACCGAAGTACTTCTTCCGCTCAAGCATTTCTTTTTGCCATATGCCGCAATGCATAACACAAGGAAAGTCAAAAAGAATGAAAAAGGAAAGAACAGCAAAAAAATTGATAAAAAGTATCTTGCCGCAATTATCGGCATAGTTTGTGCAATACCTATACTTTTCGTTGTTGTGCCGCTCCTTCTCAAGGGTGATGCGGCGTTTGAAAGTGTTACCGGTTCGTTTTTTGAAAAGATCAATGATTATCTCAGCAATTTTGGCGGCGGATTCAGAGACATTGTTGTTTGGTTTGACGAAAACATGTTTTTCGTTCTTCCGACAGTTTTTGTTGCACCGTATATTTTTTCCGTCATGTTTTCTTTCGGGCATTCGGTTACAAACGAGGAGAACAAAGATACGAGTCCAAAGTACGCAAAACTCCGTTTTGGTTCACCTGCGTTGTTTTCCGGTTTTCTCGGTGTAATCTGCCTTGTCTATGTGATATATCTTTTGTCGCAGACTGCATATTTCTTCAGCGCTTTCGGCGGAAAGCTTCCCGGAGGAACAGAGTTTTCTCTTGCACAATACGCAAGGCGTGGATTCTTTGAACTTGCCGGCGTTGCAGGTGTTAACCTTGCATTGATAGCGGTTACAGTGCTTTTCAGCAAAAGAATTGGCGGAAATTTCAGCATTGTTATTAAAGGTTTTGATCTTTTCCTTTGTGTTTTTAACATTCTTCTTTCGGCAATTTCAATGTCAAAAATCGTGCTTTACATGAATGAAATGGGTTTGACTCATAAAAGAATCTACGTTTTTGTTATTGATGTCGTTATGATTGTTACTTTCCTTTGCGTTGCAATAAGGCTTTTTAACAAGAAATTTCCATATATGCGTGTGATTACAACAACCGTTTGCGTTCTTTTGACTGCTTTGAGTTTAATCGGAATTGACGGAGTTATTTCAAATTACAACACCGAAATGTATCTTAATAACGAAATTGAAAGCAATGACTTTTATGACCTTTTCGGCGGTTCGCAAATTGAATGCCAAATCGGAAGCTTTAAAAACTTTGTTAAAATCGCAGAGAGCAAAAAGCCGCTTAAGGGCGAAGCTAAAAGAATTCTTGCCGTCTGTGTCGGCAGCGAAGATGAAAATTTTTATACAAATTATTCAAGTTTCCTGACTTATAAAAACGGAAAGTTTGAGCTTTTCTGTAGTGATT
>JAUNFH010000047.1 GCA_030525185.1 Clostridia bacterium | reverse complement strand
CTTCTTGAAATGATTGCCGAAAAGCTCGGCGTTGAGCTTGAAATCAATCAGATGGACTTTGACTCGGTTCTTCCCGGAATTCAGAGCGGAAAATTCAACGTCGGCGTTTCCGGAATCACCGTTACCGAAGACAGAAAGGCGAACGCAGATTTCACCGATCCTTACTTCCTTGCCGCTCAAGCAATCATCGTTATGAACGGAAGCGACATCAAGTCGAAAGCAGATCTTGAAGGCAAAAAAGTTTCAGTTCAGACCGGAACAACCGCCGAAGAATATTGCATGAAGAACGGTTATGACGTTTCGGCTTTCCAGGCAAACAACGACGCTCTTTCGGCGCTCACAAGCGGAAAGGTTGACGCATGGGTCGTTGATAATCAGACCGGAATCGCAATGTCCGCCGACACAAACGGAAAAACCGTTGTTCTTGACGAAGCCATGACCACCGAACCGTACAGCTTTGCTTTCAAAAAGGGCAGCACTTCGCTTGTCAACGAAATCAACGGCTACATTCAGGGTTGGCTCAAAGACGGAACAATCGAAAAAATCTTTGAAAAATATGATATACCTTATGTTTCACCCGAAGCATAATTAAGGGGAAGCCTATGGCAGCAATTACTGAATTTTTTCAAACGTGGGGCGCTCAGCTTCAAAAAACGTTCATTGAACAGGAACGTTATAAGTGGCTCCTTGAGGGCCTTTCAAACACACTTATAATCACGCTCGGCGCACTCATCATCGGCGTTGCGCTCGGAACCGTGATTGCAACGATTAAGTACTTTTCGGACGACAACAAAGGCTTGAAAGTGCTCGGAAAAATCTGCGATATCTATGTCACAACAATTCGCGGTGTTCCGGTCGTTGTTCTCCTTTTGATTTTCTACTATCTTATACTTAAATCCTCTGAAGGCGTTGTTGTCGGAATCGTAACCTTCGGTTTGAACTCCGCTGCGTATATGGCAGAGCTGATACGCAGCGGCATCAACGCCGTCGATGTCGGCCAGCTTGAGGCCGGACGAAGCCTCGGCCTTTCAAAAATGCAGACCATGAGAAAGATTATCTTTCCTCAGGCGGTCAAGAACATTCTTCCGGCAATCGGAAACGAGTTCATTGCCCTTTTGAAAGAAACGTCGGTTGCGGGTTACGTTGCCGTCAAAGACCTCACGAGGGCCGGAAACCTAATAAGAAACAACACGTTCGACGCATTCAACCCTCTCATTGTTGTTGCGCTCGTTTATCTTACGTTGGTAATTCTTCTTACCAAACTTCTCTCGGGATTTGAAAGGAGGCTTTCAAAGAGTGATCGAAGTAAAAAATCTAAGTAAGAGCTTTGACGGAAACGAAGTTCTCAAAGGAATCAACGAAACGATTAACCGCGGCGACGTTGCCTGCATCATCGGACCTTCCGGTTCGGGAAAGTCAACCTTTCTTCGTTGTCTGAATCTTCTTGAAATGCCGACCGGCGGTCAAATTATTTTTGAAGGCAACGACCTTACCGCAAAAGGCGTTGACCTTAACCTTCACCGTCAAAAAATGGGAATGGTTTTTCAGCAGTTTCACCTTTTTCCGCATATGAACATCATCGATAATCTTACGATGGCTCCGGTGCTTCTCAAAAAAGCAACGAAGGAAGAGGCGGAAAAAAAGGGGATGGAGCTTCTTGAACGGGTCGGCCTTGCCGACAGGGCAAAGTCATATCCGTCCGAACTTTCCGGCGGACAAAAGCAGCGTGTTGCGATTGTCCGTGCGCTTTGCATGAATCCGGACGTAATGCTTTTTGACGAACCGACGAGTGCGCTTGACCCGGAAATGGTCGGCGAAGTTCTTGACGTTATGAAGGAACTTGCAAAAGAGGGAATGACAATGGTCGTCGTCACGCACGAAATGGGCTTTGCAAAAGAAGTTGCGAACCGCGTGCTTTTTATGGACGACGGTGTTATAATGGAGGAAGGAACGCCGCAGGAGATTTTTGAAAATCCGAAATGCGAGCGTCTTAAAACCTTCCTTTCAAAAGTACTGTAAAACTTTTTCGGGGACGGCAAAGAATTTTGTTGTCCCCGTTTTTTGGAACGGCAAAAAAATCCGAAAAAAGTGTTGAAAGTTGTCTGCGTTTTATATTATTATGTTATAAGGCAAAAGCAAAGACAAATAAATACCGAGAAATCAATTATTCGTATATTATCAAAAACAAATCTTCAGCATTAAAAACATTAAAGGAGAGAACAGCAATGAATTTAAAAGGCAAAGACTTTTTGAAACTTCTTGATTTTTCCCCGGAAGAGATTGAATATCTTCTTGAAACGGCGGCCGACCTCAAGAAAAAAAAGAAAAAAGGAATTGTGCATAAATACTGCGAGGGCAAAAACGTTGCTCTGATTTTTGAAAAAACGAGCACAAGAACCCGTTGCAGCTTTGAAGTTGCCGCTCATGACCTCGGAATGGGAAGTACTTATCTTGATCCGTCGGGTTCGCAGATCGGAAAGAAGGAAAGTATTGCGGACACGGCAAGGGTTCTTTCCGGAATGTTTGACGGAATCGAATACAGAGGCTTCGGACAGGCAATCGTCGAAGAACTTGCAAAGTACGCCTCGGTTCCCGTTTGGAACGGTCTCACCGATGAGTTCCACCCGACTCAAATTCTTGCCGATTTTCTGACGATCCGCGAACGGTTCGGAACGCTCAGGGGAATCAACTTTGTTTATATGGGAGACGCAAGGTTCAACATGGGAAATTCCCTCATGGTCGGTTGTGCGAAAATGGGGATGAACTTCACGGTTTGCGCCCCGAAGGAATACTTCCCGGATAAGGCTCTCGTCGAAGAGTGCGAAGCACTCGCAAAGGAAAGCGGAGCAACGCTTAAATTCACCGAGAGCACCGACGAAGCGGCGAAAAACGCCGACGTGATTTATACCGACGTTTGGGTTTCGATGGGCGAACCCGTCGAAGTTTGGGAAGAAAGAATAAATGCCCTTTCGCCTTATCAGGTGAACAAGGAACTGATGAATAAAGCAAAACCGACCGCAATTTTCATGCATTGTCTTCCGGCATATCATGACCACAAAACAAAAGTCGGAAAAGAAATGGGCGAAAAATTCGGCCGCGATGCGATGGAAGTTACGGACGAAGTTTTTGAAAGCGAACAATCGGTTGTTTTTCAAGAGGCAGAAAACAGAATGCATACAATCAAGGCCGTCATGGCGGCAACGCTTTGCGATGAGCTTTAATTTTCAGAGGTGAAGCTTATGAAAACTGTAAACAAAAAAATTGTTCTTGAAGACGGAAGCGAATATTACGGCTACGGCTTCGGAGCCGACGCGGAAAGGGTTTGCGAAATTGTTTTCAATACCTCAATGGTCGGCTATCAGGAAATTGTTTCCGACCCGTCTTATACCGATCAGATGGTTGTTATGACTTATCCGCTCATCGGAAATTACGGAATTTGCGACGACGACTTTGAGTGCAAAAATCCGACGATCGGCGGACTGATCGTCTATGATTATAACGACAGACCGTCAAATTTTCGGTACACAAAAACTCTCTCCGAACTCCTTGAAGAAAACAACATTCCGGGAATCAGCGGAATTGACACAAGGAAGCTGACCCGAAGCATTCGTGACCTCGGTTCTCGCCGCGTTCTCATCACGTCGCCGGAAACAACGAAAGAACAGGCCCTTGAAATCATCAAAAACACTCCCGTCCCGCACGACCAGGTGTCGCGCGTCAGCGCAAAAAAACGCTGGTATTCACGCACGGCGAATCCGAAATTCAACGTTGTTGCGATTGACTGCGGAATAAAGCTGAATATCGTCAGAAGTCTCAATAAACTCGGTTGCAACATCACCGTTGTTCCGTTTGACACTTCGGCGGATAAAATCGAATTCATGCAGCCGGACGGAATTTTCCTTTCAAACGGCCCGGGTGACCCGGAAGATGTGACGCCCGTAATCGAAACCGTGAAAAAGCTTAAAGGAAAGTATCCGATTTTCGGAATCTGCCTCGGCCATCAGATAATCGCTTTGGCTTCCGGCGCAAAAACATATAAACTTAAATTCGGCCACAGAGGCGGAAACCACCCGGTACTCAACAAAAAGACCGGAAAAATTGAAATCACCTCGCAGAACCACAGTTACGCCGTTGACGAAAAGAGCCTTGAAGGAACCGGCCTTTCCGTCACGCATATCAATCTTCTTGACAAAACGGTTGAAGGTCTTGAAAACAAAGAGGAAAGAATTTTCAGCGTTCAGTATCACCCGGAAAGCGCACCCGGTCCGCAGGACAGCGGTTACCTTTTCGGCGAGTTTATAAAATACATGGAGGAGGCGAAGAACGATGCCAAAAAGAACTGATATTCATAAAGTGCTTGTGATCGGTTCGGGACCGATTGTTATCGGTCAGGCGGCCGAGTTCGATTACGCCGGAACGCAGGCCTGCCTTGCCCTTAAAGAAGAAGGCTATGAGGTCATTCTTGCAAACTCCAACCCCGCAACCATTATGACGGACACCATTGTTGCCGACAAAGTTTACATGGAACCGCTCACGATTGAATATCTTGCGCGAATCTGCCGCTTTGAACGTCCGGACGCCCTCGTTCCCGGAATCGGCGGCCAAACGGGTCTGAACCTTGCAATGCGCCTTTCAAAGGAGGGTGTTCTTGACGAATGCGGAATCGAACTTCTCGGAACCGACGCAAACAGTATTGCAAAGGCCGAGGACAGAGAACTTTTCAAGGAGCTTTGCGAACAGATCGGCGAACCCGTTGTTCCGTCTCAAATCACATACAGTATTGAAGAAGCGCTTGAAGCGGCGGAAAAAATCGGCTATCCGGTCATTCTCCGTCCGGCATTCACTCTCGGCGGAACCGGCGGCGGCTTTGCCGACGACGAAAAAGAGCTCAGACTCAAAATGAAAAACGCTCTTGCACTTTCCCCCGTTCATCAGGTACTCATCGAAAAGAGCATCAAGGGGTATAAAGAAATCGAATATGAGGTTATCCGTGACGCAAACGACACGGCGATAACCGTCTGCAACATGGAAAACCTTGATCCGGTCGGAATCCATACCGGAGACTCGGTTGTTGTTGCGCCGAGCCAAACGCTCACGAACAAGGAATATCATATGCTTCGTGACAGCGCGCTCAAAATCATCCGTGCGCTTGACGTCAAAGGCGGCTGTAACGTTCAGTTTGCCCTTGATCCGTATTCGTTCAATTATTTCGTAATCGAAGTCAATCCCAGAGTTTCACGTTCGTCCGCCCTTGCTTCAAAGGCGAGCGGCTATCCGATTGCCCGTGTTTCCGCAAAGATTGCGGTCGGACTCAATCTTGACGAAATCGAACTCGCAAACACGCCGGCTTGCTTTGAACCTGCGCTTGACTATGTTGTGACGAAAATGCCGCGTTTTCCGTTCGATAAGTTTCCGACTGCGCTCAACACGCTTTCGACCCAGATGAAGGCAACCGGCGAAGTTATGAGCGTCGGAAGAACTTTTGAAGAAAGTTTTCTCAAAGCAATCCGTTCCCTTGAGGACGGAAGAAACCATATTCACCTTGAAAAGTTCGACAAGTCGCATATGAGCGTCGAGGAACTTCTTGAGTATATCAAAGAGGGAACGGACGACCGTCTTTATGCAATTTCTCAGCTTATGTGGCTCGGTGTTGACGCGTCGCTCATTTGCAACATTACGCAGATTGACATGTTCTTCCTTGATAAAATCAGAAAAATAGTCAAACTTGAAAAAGAGCTTGAAAAAGGAAAAGGCTCGCTCGAACTTTTGAAGGAAGCGAAGCGCAACGGCTTTTCCGATTCTTACGTTGCCGAACTTTGGAAAACGACAACGGACGAAATTTATAACCTTCGCCTCAAAGAGAATATTTTCCCTGTCTATAAGATGATTGACACCTGTGCAAGCGAGTTTGAAAGCTATGTTCCGTATTTCTACTCTACCTATGCAGAAGAAAACGAGTCGATTGTTTCGGACAAAAAGAAAATTATCGTTCTCGGCTCGGGTCCGATCAGAATCGGCCAGGGTGTCGAATTTGACTATTCAACCGTTCACGCGGTTCGGACGATTCAGAAAATGGATTATGAAGCGATCGTAATCAACAATAACCCCGAAACCGTTTCAACCGATTACACTGCCGCCGACAAGCTTTATTTTGAACCGCTCACTCCGGAAGACGTTATGAACGTTGTTTTGCTTGAAAAGCCCGTCGGAGTGATTGCAACTCTCGGCGGTCAGACCGCGGTTAACCTTGCCGAACCGCTCGCCGAAAGGGGAGTAAAGATTATCGGAACGGACTGCGACGCAATCGAAAAGGCAGAAAACCGTGATGCGTTCGATAATGTTATCAAATCGCTCGGAATTCCGAACCCGAAAGGCGAAGCGGTCACCGATATTGAAACGGGAGTAAAGGTTGCCGAAGAAATCGGTTATCCGGTTCTTGTCCGTCCGAGTTTTGTTCTCGGTGGAAGAGCAATGGAAATTGTTGCGAATGAAGCGATGCTTCGCAAGTATCTCAAAACCGCCGTTGAAGTTGACGTTGACAAACCCGTTCTCATTGACAAATATCTCATGGGAAAGGAAGTTGAGGTTGACGCGGTTTGTGACGGAGAAAAAGTTTTCATTCCCGGAATCATGGAACTCGTTGAGCGCACCGGTGTCCATTCCGGCGACAGCACAAGCGTTTATCCTCCGTTCTCACTTTCCGAAAAAGTCAAAAAAACAATCATTGATTACACAACGAAGCTCGGTCTCGGAATCGGAATCAGAGGACTTTTCAACATTCAGTTCATCGTTGATTCAAACGAAAATGTTTTCGTCATTGAGGTCAACCCCAGGGCTTCAAGAAGCGTTCCGTTCCTTTCAAAGTCAACCGGCTGTTCGCTCGTTGACATCGCAACTAAGGTTATGCTCGGAGAAAGCCTTGAAAAGCAGGGCATCACCGAAATGATCCTTCCGGAAAAGAAGCGTTGGTATGTTAAGGCTCCGGCCTTCTCCTTTGCAAAACTCACCGGAATGGACGCATATCTTTCGCCCGAAATGAAGTCAACCGGTGAAGCAATCGGCTATGATAAACGTCTTTCAAGAGCACTTTACAAAGCGTTCCAAGCCTCCGGAATGAAACTTCAAAATTACGGAACGGTTGTTGTTACCCTTGCCGACGAAGACAAAGAGGAAGCGCTTCCGATGGTGCGCCGTTTTTACAACATGGGCTTCAACATTGCCGCAACCGACGGAACGGCCGCCTTCCTCAAAAAGAACGGAATCAGAACGCATAAGCTCGGAAAAATCTCCGAGGGCAGCGAAGAAATTCTTGATTTCATCCGTTCCGGATTTGTCAGTTACGTCATCAATACCCGCGCGGTAACGTCCGGAATCCATTACGAAGACGGCGTTCTTATCCGCCGTTGTGCAACGGAAAACGGCGTAACGATTTTCACGTCGCTTGACACGGTGAAGATTGTTGTTGACGTTCTTGACGAACTTGTCAACAAGGTTTCAACGATTGACAGCGAATAAAAAACGTGGGCTTCCGATTATCGGAAGCCCTTTTTAAGTTGTTTTTTTGATTTTCTTGACTATGCCTTTGAAATGTGATATTTTAAAAGCAGAAAAGAAAAGGGAGAAAAAATATGGATCTTTTTAAAAAGCTCGCAGCGCTTCTTATTTCGTTTTTCATGATTTTGGGTGTGTCGCAGGGTGCGGCCGAAAAGGTTATTGTTTCCGCCAAAAGGGAACTTGTGTTTACCGAAATGCCGACCGAGGATTGCCACGCTTCAACGGTTCTTCCGCTTGGCGACGGACGTGTCGTTTCGGCCTGGTTCGCCGGAACAAAGGAAAAGGCGGATGACGTTAATATTCTCACCTCGGTGCGTTCCGACGGAGTTTGGAGCGAGCCGGTGAAAGTTACCGCAGACGAAAACACAGCTCACTGGAACCCTGTCCTTTTTGAAAAGGAGGACGGAACGATTGCGCTTTTCTTCAAAGTCGGAAAAGAAATTGCGTCATGGAAGACGTTTGTTTCGTATTCAAAGGACGGAAAAACGTGGAATGATCCGAAAGAGCTTGTCGAAGGCGACACAAGCGGCGGAAGAGGTCCCGTTAAAAACAAAGCGATAAGACTGAATGACAAAACGATTCTTGCTCCCGCTTCTGACGAAAGCGGAAAGACTTGGCGCGCTTTTGTCGATATTTCGCACGACGACGGAGAAACGTGGGAAAAGACGGATTTCATTGAAGCAAAGCTCGGCCTTGTCGATGTCCCGATGATTCAGCCGACGCTTTGGCAGTCAAAAGACGGTTCGGTTCATATGCTCACGAGAACGAAGGTCGGCAAAATCTATCGCAGTGATTCGGTTGACAACGGAAAAACATGGACAAAGGCTTATCCGACTTCGCTTGCAAACAACAACAGCGGAATTGACCTTGACACGGACGGTGACGGAAGAATTTTCCTCGTTTGCAACCCATACGGACTTCCCGGAGTACGCACACCGCTTTCGCTTTTTGTTTCTACCGATGACGGAAAGACTTTCACAAGAATCAAAAACCTTGAAGCCGGCTTCGGCGAATATTCTTATCCGGCGGTCGTTGTTAAAGGTGACACGGTTCATATTACTTATACATATGAACGCGATTATATTGTCTACTGGCAGATAAAAGTAAAATGATTCCGTAATAAAAATAAACCGCTTGACAAAAGTCAGGCGGAAAGGTATAATATAAATAACAGAAGGTGCTGCGATAAGCGGTTACTCTTCTTGATAGTGTTAATTAATAAGAAACACCGCCAAGTTGGAACGGGCGGTGTTTCTTACTTTATGTAAGAATTACTGCTTTTTGTTACTGATAATTGTGTAGCAAAGAGAGATAACTTCAACGAGCAGTGAAAGACTGCAATTACTAAGCTTATAAGAGCAAAGTTCGTCATGCTATCACCTCTTCTTTTGAGGAGCAGCCGCCTTTACCGTATCCGGCACCGAAAAGAATAGTAACATATCCGTCGGATTTTGTCAAATAAAAATAAACCGTCCGCTTTGTTCATGCGGTTTTTTGTTCTCTTTTCCGTTGAATTTGTTTTACTTCTATGCTATACTTAATGAGTTAGACCGATTTTTACACCGAATGTTTAAAGGATGTGTTTTAATGATAAGTACGAATAATGTTACGCTTCAATACGGCTCAAGAGAGCTTTTTAAAAGCGTTTCGATAAATTTCACAAAAGGTAACTGTTACGGTCTCATCGGCGCAAACGGCGCGGGTAAATCGACGTTTTTGAAAATCCTTTCCGGTGAGATTGAGCCGAACAAAGGTTACGTCAGCATCACTCCCGGCGAACGCCTTTCCGTCCTTAAGCAGGATCACTATGCTTATGATGAATACGACGTTATCCGCACCGTTCTCATGGGTAATGCTCACCTTGTTGAAATTATGGACGCAAAGGAAGAGCTTTACGCAAAAGAGGACTTCACTGAAGAGGACGGAATCAGAATCAGCGAGCTTGAAGAAGAGTTTGCCGAAATGGACGGCTGGAGCGCAGAAAGCGACGCCGAAATTCTTCTCAATGCGCTCGGAATTCATAATGAACTTCACTATAAGCTCATGCGTGAACTCACCGGTGACCAAAAGGTTAAGGTCCTTCTTGCACAGGCGCTTTTCGGCAACCCCGATATACTTCTTCTTGACGAGCCGACGAACCATCTTGACGTCGCGGCAATCAACTGGCTTGAAGACTTCCTCATGAATTTTGAAAACACCGTTATCGTTGTCAGCCACGACAGACACTTCCTCAACAAGGTTTGCACACACATTGCGGACGTTGACTTTGGAAAAATTTCGCTTTATGTCGGAAACTATGACTTCTGGTATGAATATACTCAGATGGCACAGCGTCAGCTTCGCGAACAGAACAAAAAGAACGAAGCAAAGGTTAAGGAACTTCAGGAATTCATTGCGCGCTTTTCTGCGAACGCTTCAAAGTCAAAACAGGCAACAAGCCGAAAAAAGCTTCTTGACTCAATCGTTATCGAGGATATGCCTGTTTCTTCCCGCCGTTTTCCGTTCATTGAATTCAAGCCGGATCGTGAAATCGGCAACGATATGCTCATGGTTGAACACCTTTCAAAAACCGTTGACGGAAGAAAGGTTCTTGACGACGTAACTTTCACAATCAGACCGAACGAAAAGGTTGCCTTTGTCGGTACCGACGGAGTTGCAAAAACAACGTTTTTCAAAATCATCACAGGTGAACTTGAACCGGACGAAGGTTCGTTCAAGTGGGGCGTTACCACTTCGCAGGCGTATTTCCCGTCGGACAACTCTGCTTTCTTTGACGGAGTTGAAGATTCGCTCATCGACTGGGTCAGAAGATATTCCGACCTTCAGTTTGAAAGCGACGTAAGAGGCTGGCTCGGAAGACTCATGTTCTCCGGCGAAGAGGCAACGAAAAAGGCAAAGGTTCTTTCCGGCGGTGAAAGAGTGCGCTGCATGCTTTGCAAAATGATGCTTTCAGGCGCAAATGTTCTCATTCTTGACGAGCCGACGAACCATCTTGACCTTGAGTCGATTACCTCGCTCAACAATGCTCTCATCAAATTCAAAGGTTCGCTTCTTTTCACGTCTCACGACCACCAGTTCGTTCAGACTATCGCAGACAGAATCATCGAATTCCGTGAGGACGGCGTATACGACAAAAACGAAACCTATGATGAATATCTTGAAAGCAACGAATTGCTTGTCACCAAATAATTACGAAATGAAAATATCCGTATATATCGCTTGACAAACGGCGGATATACGGATATAATATAAATGTAAAAAGGCTCTGCGATAAGTGGTTGCCCAATTATTTGTTTATTTTAACAAAAAATAACCGCAACAATTGGACGTTGGGCGGTTATTTTTTATTACCTTTATTGCTATGGTCGGTTGCTTTTTCGACAGCGACTATGTATCCCGTGGCAAACACGAGGATGAGCGCAATCATTGCAAAATATTCCATTGGCATCGCCCTCCTTTCCGGAGGGTAACGGATAACAAAAAATGTTCCCTCATTGAATTGTGAGGAGGGCAACCGCCTACCGTTTTGGCAGAGCCGAATATTATACTGTCACAATTGTCGGTTTTTGTCAAAAAAATATATGACTGAAGTTTTCAAAAAGGAGGCCTTTTATGATTGATCCGAAACTTCGTGCACTCAGAGACAAAGCAATGAAACTTCCGCTTTCTCCCGGCGTGTATATAATGAAAAACAAAAGCGGAAAAATTATCTATATCGGAAAAGCAAAGGCACTCAAAAACCGAGTCAGTCAGTACTTCGGCTCGCAGACTAATCATGCAACAAAGGTCCGCAAAATGGTTGAAAACGTTGCCGACTTTGACTATATCCTCACCGACAGCGAATTTGAAGCGCTTGTTCTTGAATGCAGTCTCATCAAACAGAATATGCCGAAGTATAACATTCTTCTGAAAGATGACAAGGGTTACAGCTATATCAAAATCAAGCCGAACCCTTGGGGAAACATCTACGCCTCTTTCCGAAAAGACGACAAGAACGCCGAATATATCGGTCCGTATACGGGAAACTTTTCCGTCACACAAGCCGTTGACCAGGCGAAGGAGATTTTCAAGCTTCCGACCTGTTCAAAGGTTTTTCCGAGGGATATCAAAAAAAGCCGTCCGTGTCTGAACTATTTCATTTCGCGATGCAGTGCGCCCTGCGCCGGAAAAATCAGCCAAAAAGATTATGAGCAGAGCGTGAATGAGGCGATCGCTTTCATCAAAGGCGGAAGCAAAAGCTCGGTTAAAGAACTCCAAAGGCAAATGGAAGAAGCGGCGGAAAATCTTGATTTTGAAAAGGCCGCAAAGCTTCGCGACCGAATCAGAGCCGTTGAACGCATTGCCGGAAAGCAAAAGGTTGTTCTTGAAAACAAAGCTCCGTGGGATGTTTTTGCCGTTGCTCAAAGTGCAGACAAAGCCTGCCTTGCCGTTCTCAATTTTCAAAACGGACTCCTCACTTCGTCTGAGCATTTCATTTTTGACGCTTCGGACAATCTTCCGGAAGAGCGCCATTCGCTCATTCTTTCCTACTACACGATGAATCGTCCCGTTCCGGCAAAAATTCTTGTTGACGGCGAAACGGAAAACACCGAACTTCTTGAACGCTTTCTTGAAGAAAAGCGCGGGAAAAAAGTTGAAATCACAATTCCGCAAAGGGGCGAGGGTGTAAAGACCGTTCAAATGTGCCTTTCAAACGCTTCGCAAAAACTCGGCGAATATTTGGGCCGAAAGGGCGAAGAAACCGCAGTCCTTGACGAGATGGCAAAAATGCTTGACCTTCCCGTTGTTCCGGAGTATATCGAGTCTTACGATATTTCGCATACCGCGGGCGCGGACAACGTTGCCGGAATGATCGTTTTCAAAAATGCACGTCCGTACAAACGCGCGTATCGGCGCTTTTCAATCAAAGGATTCAGCGGCCAAGACGATTACGGCTCAATGAGAGAGGTAATCAGCCGAAGGCTCAACCGATATGAGGAAGAGAAGGAAAGCGGCGAAGGCTTCGGAAAATTGCCGGATCTTATTTTGCTCGACGGCGGTGTGGGGCAGGTCAATGCGGTGAAGCCGATTATTGAAGCTTTCGGACTTGACATTCCCGTTCTCGGAATGGTTAAGGACAACAAACACAAAACCCGCGCAATCACAAAAGACGGACGGGAAATCGAAATTCGTGACGGACGACGGGTGTTCACCCTTGTTTCTTCAATTCAGGAGGAAGTTCACCGTTTTGCAATCACCTATCACAAAGAAAAGCATTCAAAATCCACTCTTGAAACGAAACTGACGGAAATTGAGGGAATCGGAAAAAAGAAAGCCGCCGTTCTCATGAAAACCTTCAAGTCGCTTTCAAAAATCAAAGCGGCGAGCGAAGAAGAGCTTTCAGCCGTTTCCGGCATTTCAAAAAAAGACGCAGAAAACATCAAACGCTTCTTTTCCGAATGAAGGAAAAGAAGCATTTTTTCTTATTCGTGGTTTTTCAAAAGTTTTTCAACCTTTGTGCTTATCATGTCGAGCGCAACAAGGTTTTCTCCGCCGCCGACAACGATTATGTCCGCAAATTTTTTGCTCGGTTCAACGTATTTTTCGTGCATCGGTTTGACTGTTGCCCGATATTGCTTTGCAACGGATTCAACGCTTCTTTTTCTTTCGCCGCAGTCACGGAGAATTCTTCTCAAAAGCCGTTCGTCCGCATCGGTGTCAACAAAAATTTTGATATTCATAAGGTTGCGAAGTTCCTCGTTTTGAAAAATGAGGATACCTTCAACAATAATCACGTCGGCCGGGTCCACTCTTTGCGTTTTGTCCGTTCGGTTGTGAAGAGCGTAATCATAAACGGGAGAAAAAATCGGTTCGCCCTTACGAAGTTTTTTGAGGTCGTCAATCATTACGTCCGTGTCGAAAGCGTCGGGGGAGTCATAATTGATTTTTTCCCGCTCTTCAAAGGAAAGTTCGTCGTGACGCTTGTAATAACTGTCGTGATAAACAATGCTCACTTCGTCGTGAAAGCGGCTTTTGAGGAGATTTGTGATTGTTGTTTTTCCCGAGCCGGTTCCTCCGGCGATTCCGATAATTACCGATTCCATTTTCTTTCTCCTTTGAACGTCTTTTAAATAATATAATACTGTTTTGAGAGCGGGAAGTAAATATTTTTGTAAAAAAATTATAAATATTGTTGTGCGAAATTTCAAAAAAATAAAAATATCTTGTGAATGTGAATGTATAATGAGATAAACAAAAGTCATTTTATACGGAAAGGACGATGTTAATAATGAAAAAAGTGATTGCCGTTTTTCTTTCGGTTCTCTGCGTTTTGTCGTGCTTCGGCGCGGTTGCGCTTGCCGCCGATGACCTGAATCTCGGAAGTTTGATCGGAATTAAAGATGATGAAGAACCTCTTCTTTATGCCCTTACATATAAAAACGAAACTCTTTCGGGCGTAAAAATGATGTATGAGCCGAATCCGAGCCTTTCGCTCAGCGGCCCGGGTTACGTCAAAGTCACAAAGGATCAGCCGATTGCGATTGATCACGACTTTGTCTGCTGGAAGGACAAGAAGGGAAAACTTTACTATGCCGGCGATGATTTCTTCGTTGACGGCGAATGCACGCTTTATGCCGTTTGGGAGGATAAAAAAGATAACTATATCCGCCCGATTCGCGTTTTCCGCTGTGCAATGCTCACAATGGGAAAACTTTTTGCAAACGCTCTCGGAATTTTTAAGGATATTCAGGATTTCAGAGAAGACTTCTTTGAAGCGAAAAAAAGAGCGGTTGAAGCTTATAACGAAGCAATCAACACAGCAAAGAATCAAGAAAACATCAAAATCGACATGACCTCAAGAAGAGAGTTCGATTGCACCAAATGCCCGGTTTATGTTTATATGGACAAAGCGAAGGCAATTTTCAAAGCCTTCAACGAAAGTTCGGCCGCAAGTTACACCGTTACCGACGGAAAGACCGCTGACGGAAAAACCGCGAACGATCTCATCAGACCTTTCGGTGAGCTTTCGGCGATGAATGCGGACGGAAACATTGCTTCCGGAAGTGTTCAGGAGCTTGAAGACGGCGGAAAGAAAATTGTGATTGTTCTTTTCAAGGAGACCGCTTCTCAAAAGTCTTATGAAACGATTTTGCCGAAGTATCACAAAAACTTCCTTGAACCGATTGATTTTTCGGCCGCACCGGACGACATTGAATCGGCTGAATTCAATTATTCAAAAACAACAATCCGTGCAACGGTTGACAGCGAAGGAAAGCTTGTTGAATGGACGATTACCGCTCCGGCAACCGGAAGCGCACACGTTGTTATTGAAAACGCTTATGTTGACGTTGAATTTGAATCCGTCCTCAGAGACGAATATAAGTTCACTTATTGATTGTTGAATTGATTAAAAAATAAATAAGACCCGGACAGCTCGAATGAACTGTCCGGGTTGTTTGTTTCACTGAAACTTAATAGTGAGCCGCACCGCAAGAGCAATACTTGTTGGTTTTGAAGAGCTTCCAGAAGAAGCGGACGATTGCCCAAATGAAGCCGCCTTTGTGGCAAAGGTGGTTGCAGTTTTGCGACGGTGTGTTG